>JALHOR010000038.1 GCA_022842885.1 Anaerolineae bacterium | reverse complement strand
AATGATAACCTTACGAATGGAATTAACATTATCACCATTTTAGCATTTGTCTGGACATTTCGATGCGATTTTTGTTTTGCTGTGGCTAATCCACTGCGCCATTCTGCTTACCACATCAGGAGATGTGTTCTATTGGCTGTCGGATGATTGTTGAATAACCCGATCCCAACTGAGGTTCTTGTCCATCTCTTTTAAGAAAGTTTCAGCTTCTGCCAGTGTGTGAAACGCTCGATTGCGGGTTTTAAAGACGGATGTTCCGATGGCAATACCTATTCTAATAAGTACGGATTTTTCACGAAGCACAATGCTCCACCCAGTTCGGGGATGACTCACGACTTCGCGCATCACCGTCATCACCTCTTGCGGTTTTAACGGTTCTGTCACTTTTCCAACTTCAGTTAAAATATGAACAAAATGACGCGGACTGCTCTCAATCAACTCTTTGGTTTTTAACATGCTTTCTCGTAATTCATCCATTGTTGAGATGCCTGAATATTCCAAAAAGACGATTTCGTTTTCAATGTACCAGCTTATGTTATAGGGCATGGTGAGTATATTCCTTATTATCCATCAGTTATCAAGAGTTTATACATTTTAATGCCAATAAGTCAAAGAGATAATTAATTTTTGAGGAAGTTACAAGCTCCCAGCCCCCTAATATTTGGGTGTTTTTAACATGAATTGATAATTTCGGATTATTTCTGATTTATAATATTTTGTAAGAAATCAAATCGGGGGATGATTAAAATGTTACTGCTGGAAACGCTCAATTTGCAAAAACATTATCAAACAGGCGCAGCAAATTATATTCTTGCGTGCTTAAATTGAACGTTGTTTGCAGCGGTTGTAGGCGCGTTGTCAGCAATACCCATAACAGCGGCAGCAGCAACACCACTCCAGCAATAAATGCAATAATAGGTGGAATCCCACCGATAGAATTTTTGGTTTTTTCTATGTCCATACAATGATAACCTTACGAATGGAATTAACATTATCACCATTTTAGCATTTGTCTGGACATTTCGATGCGATTTTTGTTTTGCTGTGGCTAATCCACTGCGCCATTCTGCTTACCACATCAGAAGATGTGTTCTATTGGCTGTCGAGTGATTGCCGGATAACTCGATCCCAACTGAGGTTCTGATCCATTTCTTTTAAGAAGGTTTCAGCTTCTTCCAGTGTACTAAACACTCGATGACGAGTTCTAAAAATGGATGTTCCGATGGCAACGCCGATTCGAATTGTAATTGATTTTTCACGCAGCAAAAGGCTCCACCCAAGGCGAGGATGAGTACCGATCTCACGCAGCACAGCCACTGACTCTTGAGGTTTTAAAGGTTCTGTCACATTCCCAGCATCCGTTAAAACATGAACAAAATGACGAGGACTTCTCTCAATCATATCTGTGATTTTTAACATGCTTTCTCGTAATTCATCCGCTGTTGAGATGCCTGAATATTCCAAAAAGATGATTTCGTTTTCAATGTACCAGCTTATGTTATAGGGCATGGTGAGTATACACCTTATTATCCATCAGTTACCGAGAGTTTACACATTTTAATGTTAATAAGTCAAAAAACAAACTTATCTTTGTTGAAATTACCAATATCCGGTTGAAAAAACACTACCCCCTAATATCTGGGTGTTTTTAACACGAATTGATAATTTCGGATTATTTCTGATTTATAATATTTTGTAAGAAATCAAATCGGGGGATGATTAAAATGTCACTGTTGGAAACGCTCAATTTACAAAAACATTATCAAACAGGCGCAGTAAAAATTGAAGCATTGCGCGGCGTGAATTTTCAGGTACAAGCAGGCGAATTTGTAGCGATTATGGGACCGTCGGGGTCGGGTAAATCCACATTGCTGCATCTACTTGGGGGATTAGATAGTGCCAGCGGGGGCGATATTCGCCTCGCCGGAAAATCACTCACACAGATGAGCGATGATGCGCTAACGATGACTCGCCGCCGCGAAATGGGCTTTATTTTTCAATTTTATAACCTCATGCCCACCCTGACTGCCGCCGAAAATGTGGCGCTACCGCTGCTCATGGATGGCAAAAAGCCTGCCGAATTTCAAGCAAAAGTCCGCGAATTATTGGCATTGGTGGGGTTAAGTGACCGCGCCGACCATAAACCATCGCAGCTTTCCGGCGGGCAACAGCAGCGTGTGGCGATTGCACGGGCATTGGTGACAGCGCCCAAACTGGTGCTTGCTGATGAACCCACTGGTAATTTGGATAGCGCCGCCGGACAATTAATTTTGCAGCTTTTGCGCCGCACCTGCGATGAACAGCAGCAAACGATTGTCATGGTCACACACGATAATCGGGCAGCTGCCACTGCTGACCGCGTGGTCTTCCTGAAAGATGGGCAAATTGTGCGTGACTTGCCCCTAGACCGCAGCACCGATGCCCGCCATACCCAAACTGTCGCGGCAGTTGCGGCAGAAACGGGGATATAACCATGCAATCGCTCAATCAACTTGTTTTTAAAAATCTAAACGCTAGTCGCACACAAACACTATTGACGATGTTGGCTGTCACTTTTGCGGCAGCCTCCAGTGTGGCGGCAGCAGATTTTACCGAGTCGCTCCGACAAGCAATTCTGACCAATGCTGATATTCGAGAGAGTATCGGCGGGATGCTGGATACTTTCGATGCTGTTGCCGCCGGCTTGGGTATCGTGATTATGGCATCCGCCGCATTTTTGATTTATAACGCTTTTGCCATGACTGTCACCCAACGCCAGCAGCAAATCGGCGCACTGCGGGCAATTGGCATGACTCGCGCTCAAGTTCTACGACTCATGCTGTTGGAAGCCCTTATCATCGCTATCGTCGGTGTCTTGGTCGGCATTCTGATTGCGCCGCCGATTGGCAATGCCATGATGTGGTTCGCCAACCAACTTGCACCGGGGATGCTAGCATTTACCGAAAGCGATGCGCCAGCTTGGAGCATTGCATTGGCGCTCATCGGGGGCATTGGGTTTACCTTGTTTGCCATGATTTTTCCGGCGCGGCGGGCAATGCAAATGACCCCGCTAGCGGCATTGCGCGAATCGCAAGCCGCCGATATTGACCCGGCGCATCCAGCCCGTTTTTTCGTGGGTGTTATTTTGATGGGCAGCATTGGCTTTATTACGCTGGTTGCCCCACCCGGCGAATGGGTAGTCTTTCCGATGGATAGCCTATTGGCGGTGCTGTTCGTTGCCGGGTGGTTAGTGGGTTTATGGCTGATTTTGCCCGCTGTGATTGGATTCGCCGGGCGCGTGCTACAACGCTATTTTCCGTCCACCACCTCACGACTGATTGCCGATAATGTACGGCGTGCTAGAGGGCGCGTGACACTAACCATTTTGACGCTGGCGCTGAGTCTCTTTATTGTCACGGGCATGACTGGGTTTATGCTGTTTTTTATCAACCAATTGATTGTCGGCACGATGTCGGGCGCGGTGCAGCAGAGCAGCCTATTTGTGACGCGGCTTGATATTGCCTCTGGTTGGGCGAATGTGGTGAATAGCGACCTAGAGTCAATTTTGCTGACAGATGCTGAAGTCCGAGCCATCGTGACAACAGTCGGCAATCGAGGTGGTTCTATCCCCAATTATTTTGTCACTATCCCAGAGTTATCGTTCATCGGCAACACATTTTATTCCAATATCATCCCGCCGGAAACGGTGCGCTATTTAGGCGAAACTTTGTTTACGTTTCAAGAAGGCGATGCTGACCGCGCTGTCACCATTATGGAATCGGGCTGTGGCGTGCTGATTACGCCTTTGGTCGCAACAAAAAATGGTGTTGGTTTGTACGACACTTTCACCGTCACTGGCAAAAATGGCACAGTTGAATGCACGGTGGCAGGCATTGGCATGGCAGTCGCCGGGGCAAGTGTGGTGGGCGATACGGTCAAAGATATGTTTGGCGCAAAAACCCCCTTGATGGTCTTAATTATTCCGGCAGTGGGCGCGGATGTTGACCAACTGACGGCAGATTTGGAAGCGTTAAAAATACAGTATCCCGACCTCGCTCTAATTTCGTTACAGGTGATGGCAGATTTACAAACGTGGGCGGCGAATACATTGAGTGCCTCATTATCGGGCTTGTTGGTGCTGGCGGTGATTGCAGCGGCGTTGGGCGTTGTCAACACCACCCTGATGAGCATCAACGAGAGACGGCGTGAAATTGGGTTGCTGCGGGCAACCGGCGCCACCCGTCGTCAAGTGCGGGCAGTGCTGGTGGGCGAAACGGCGCTCATGGGCATGATTGGCGGCATCATCGGGTTTGTGGCGGGCGCAGGTGCAATTGTAATTTTCATCCTGACCTATGGCGGCAATAGTTTTGGACTGGATTTGGATTTGTGGCAAGCAGCAGGCGAAACCTTGCAGGGCGCGATTTTGCCGGGCATCGTGGGGTTATTTGCCGCGCCGCTTATCTCCGCCATCGCCGCTTGGTTGCCTGCCCGCGGTATCCTGCGCGAACAACCTGTGACCATGCTGGCTGTACGCGAATAACGCCACTCGAAAATCTGCTAAAATAGTTCTCAAAGAAATGGAGGCTTTCGGCATGAATACCCAACACATTCGGATGAGTCATCCCAAAGGGCAAACACCCCAGAACATTTACAGCGATTTTGAATGGGTGCGTCAAAACGAAAAAATGCTATTGGAACAATATGGCGAATGTTCGCTCATTGTATATCAAGAAAAAGTCATCGGGGTTGGGCAAACGTATGATGAGGCATTACAAGATGCTGAAAACAATTTATCTCTCAATTCACCTGAGATTACACCTATTCATGCCATGATTCATCATCGTCATCCGTTTTTAAAAGTGCGTCCCCGTCCTATTGCCGAGAATGCATAAATGACGCGCATCCAATTACGCCTTTATACAGAACCTGGGGCTGCTGAAGTTTTTGTTCAAATGAAATGTTCCGATGGTACATTTGAACCTCTTACTGCCGCGATTGATACTGGTGGGGAATTGTCGCTGTTTCCGATAAGAATATTGGATAAGATTGAGCATCAAATTGTGCGTGAAAAAGTTATCTTGGAGCAAGCGGGTATCGCTAAACAAGAATTTGAAGCAAAAGAAGCTACCGTAACTATTTTCCTTGAAGACCAATTTGGCACTTATACCAAAGAAATTTCAATTCGAGCTTGGTTTGCAGATACCCTTGTCTCTTTGCTGGGCTTTCAAGGCATCCTCGATAACGCCATTTTGCATATTGATACCTTAAATACCCGCACAGGCTGGATTGAACTGGCAGATTAAGCTGCGAATCTTGATAAGATTTATGCTGAAGCGCCAATACTTTAAGCATTGGCGCTGATAACATCTAGCGTCTCTGACCACTAAGCGCCGAATGATACTGGGAAATTGGCTGATGCTCCACTGTAAGTTGCTGTACAGGTAGAGTTGCCTCCTCTGGGACCTTTAACATAATAGATACTACCTGTCTCGCCGGAACTAAAACCATTCGTGCAGCTTAAATTTACACCACTTACCAGAGAACCCTCGTAACTAATCGTATAATATGAAGTTGCCGTTGTGGTGTCATAATCAGCAGGTGGATTCCACGTTACAACCAGTTCTGAATCTGGACTGCCGCCACTGCTTCCCTGTAAAGCCGCATTAACAGTAGAAAAAATATTGCCAATGCCGGGTCCGAGTTGTGCCAGAATGACAATCACAACCACCGCAACTAGCACCAAAATCAGGGCATATTCAACCAGCCCTTGCCCTTGTTCCGCTTGTTTCTTGGTTTTTGCTAAACTCAATAATGCCTTGAACATGTGAATTATCTCCCCATTCTTCGATGTCTTTGATGCAGATAATGATCTAAATAAAGCGTAATAGAAGTAACATTTTAAACAAACCTGTCCAATGAGAGAGTTTTTGGTGGGCTAACCCCTGTCTAAAAAGACAGGGATGCAGGGCATATCAGCACAAAGTAGCGCACAACGAGCAAGATAAATTAAGGCTAAGTGGATTATGTGAATCGGCATTTATTTTGATATTTTAAACATATAATTGTGGGTACACTTCAGCAGTATTTATGATAGTGGTTTTGCTGATGCGATCCTTTTTTTGGGGAAAAGACATATCCTAATCAGAAATTATCGTAAAGCTGGTAAAAAATGATACTATTGTTAAAATATCTATTGACGATAATGGTATTGGATTTGATACTGAAGATATCCCAGCCGGTTATTTTGGGCTAAAGAATATGGCAGAATGTGCCAAAAATACTGAAGTGATGCTGATTATTGTGAATGGCATCAATCAACGAGCAACTATTACAGCGGCGAAGGACTGCCTACTATGACTCAACATCGTAAATTGGGCATTATTCTGGTGGATGATCATCGCCGTGTTCATCAAACTATTGGGGAATTGATTAGTTTTTGGGATGATGTTGAAGTATTGGCACATGGGCATAATGGGCTAGAAGCGATTGACCTTTGCGACCAATTTCAACCAGATTTGATTTTGATGGATATTGTCATGCCTTTGATGGATGGGGTTGAAGCTACCAAACGCATCCTCCAAAAATATCCTCAGACCAAAATATTGGCATTTTCGAGCTTCAAAGATCAGGATACGATCCGCGCTATGCTAGAAAATGGTGCGGTGGGCTACATTCTAAAAGACTCGTCAGTGGATGTTTTGGAAAGTGTGATTCGGTTGGCATGTGCCGGACAGCATATTCTTTCACCCGAAATCACGAAAGTTTTGCTGGAAAAACCCCTATCGCAAACTGATACGAACCTATCCCCACGCGAAAAAGAGATTCTGAGGTTTTTTGCCAGTGGCAAAACCAACAGCGAGATAGCCGCAACATTAACTATTAGTGTTTCGACTGTTAAATTCCACATCACCAATATTTTGACAAAACTCGGTGTAGAGACCCGCGCCGAGGCATTAGTCGCTGCGGCAAAAGCCAATCTGATTTGAACTTGAGTCTTTATTTTTTGAAAAAATTTTACATTTAGCAGCGTATCTTACGATTACGAAAAATCGGTCTATGCTATAGTTACTCATATCCGATTGTTACGGGACTTCATGATGAAACAACTTTTCCTGATGATGTTAATCCTATTGCCCTTAGCTGCCTGCCAACCTGCCGAAGACCCGAACCGCGAACTGCCGACGGTCGTAGTCGTGCCAACCGAAACCGCTACCGATGAACCCACCAATACGCCTGCACCCACCAATACACCAACACAAACCTTGACCCCGACACTCACGCTAACACCAACCAACACCCTCACACCGACGGTTACAAAGACCGCTACGGCACTGCCATCGTTCACTCCCTCCCATACGCCACCGCCGCCGACCAATACGCCGCGCACGACGCCAACCCAAGATGCCACGCGCATTGCTAACATCACAGCGACCGCCCAAATTATCGAAGCGCCAACTTTGGCAACCTTGACCCCCGTGCCACCCGGCGCTGATGAGCCGATTCGTCCCACTTCCACCGGAACACCGATTGTGGCTGCTGGGGTCATCATTAGCGAAGAACAATTCCAAACTCAATTGGCGCTGGAAGCTGCCGAATATGGCTCTTTAACCAGCGTATCGGTCAATTTTGTTGACAACGGCGTGGATGTGCAGTTGACGGCTTCCGGTGGGACTGCCCAAACCACTGGCATCATTCGTTTTCAATTTATCATTCAAACAGGCGCACAAGGTCTCAATAATTTCTTGTTGATTCAGCCGGTGCCACCCACCCAATTTGTGATGAGCGATGGCAATACTCCGCCAGAGACTTTCATCGAAATTGCCTACTCCGATTTATTTACCGTCATCGTGCAAACGTTTGACACAATTTTGAACAAACGACTTGGGGAGGGCAAACATAATTTAGAGAATATTATCATCACCGAGGCAAGTATGAATGTGGTGCTGCTTGTGCCGCAGCCGTAACAATTAGAGGATGTTTATATGCAATACTTACGAAAATGGGTTCTGGCATGGCTCTTACTGAGTGTCAGTGTCGTGCTGGCACAAGACGCTAGTTGCCCAGCAATTGTCGAAGCGGCATTGAACGCTGTGGACGAATTTTGCCAAGATACCGGGCGCAACCAAGCCTGTTATGGCAACATCAGCCTGAGTGCCGAACCACAGGCGGATGCCGCTGATTTTACGTTTGAAAAAACGGGTGACATTGTGGATGTGAGCGATATTGAATCGCTGACATTAGAGCCGATGGATGCAGCCAACAATGCTTGGGGCGTTGTTTTGATGCAGCTTCAGGCAGATATTCCAGATACGCTGCCCGGTCAAAATGTCACCTTCATTTTGTATGGCGATGTCGCTATCCAGAATGCTGCCAGCAATGACCAAAATCCGATGCAGGCATTTTATCTGCAAACGGGCTTAGGCGATGCTCCCTGCGAAGAAGCGCCCGAAAGCGGCTTGCTGATTCAAACGCCGGACGGTGTGGAAGAAGTGTCATTTAATATCAACGGCACCGATGTCTCGGTTGGCTCAACTGTCATGATTCAGGCACAGCCAGAATCAGACATGACCATCAATACGGTTGAAGGCACAGCCGTGGTCGAATTGGATGGGGGCTTGTATCCGGCAGTTGCTGGCAGTCGAATTCGTGTTCCAATGGGTGAAGATTTGCGCCCAGCCGGGATTCCGGCGCAGCCAGAGGCATACGATGAAGTCCACTTGCAAGGCTTGCCACTGCGTCCGTTAGGTCGCCCGATAGATGTTGCGCCGCCGCTGCCGCCCGAAGTGGTCGAACAAATTCACGAGCAATTGGCACAAGGGCAGCCTCCGTGTGGCGAAGCCCCACTGCCGCCGTGTGAACGTTTTGAAAACTTCCAACCAGAACGGGGTGGTTGGACACCCGGCGAAAATCGTCCACCAATAGCACTGCCCCCTGATGGGCAACCTCTGCCGCCGGGAGGATTCCCATTGCCACCACGTCCTGAAGGCGAACAAGGTCAACGTCCTGAGGGGCAGCAACCGCCGCCCGCAGGTACCCCCGGTCAGCGTCCCGAAGGGCAACGCCCTGAAGGCACACCCGGTCAGCGTCCTGAAGGGCAAGGACAACCGCCCGCAAATCGTACCCCGCAACCGGGCGGCAATACGGGTGGGCAGCAGCCCCCCCCGCCGAATGCAGTTGGAACACCTATCCCGCCGCCGCCCGATGGTGGTGGGCAGCAACCACCACCGCCACCGCCTGATGGTGGGCAGCAACCGCCGCCGCCGAATAGTGGTGGTGGACCCCCACCGCCCCCCGGAGGTGGACCGCCGCCTCCGCCGCCACGATAGTTATTTTTGCTAAATTGGTACAACGAACTCGCTCATATCGAGTTCGTTGTTTTTATGGATACGAGTAGAATAAAACCTAAGATGAATGGTTATCAACAGGAGTATAGGGAATGCATAGCCGAATAGTGGGATTATTTTTTGTATTAATGGTTACAAGCATGGTTCTCTCTCAATCAGATGCTTGCCCCGTCATGGTGGAAACGGCATTGGCAACGGTGCAAGCGGCGTGTGAAATCACCGACCGCAACCAAGCCTGTTATGGCAACATCAGCATCGCCGCCGAAGCCCAACCAGACGCGGCTAATTTTCAGTTTGAGCAAAGCGGCGATATTGTGGATTTGGCAACATTAAAAACCATGACATTACAACCTTTAGATACCGCCGCCGGGACTTGGGGCGTGGCATTGCTGCGCTTGCAAGCCGATTTGCCGGATACACTACCGGGACAAAATGTAACGTTTATTTTATTCGGCGATACTGAGATAGAGAATGCCGCTGAAGCCGGGCAAAATCCGATGCAGGCATTTTATTTAAAAACAGGAATTGGTGATGCCGCGTGTGCAGGTGCGCCCGAAAGTGGGCTGCTGGTGCAAACTCCGGCGGGCGTTGGCGAAGTAAATTTTACGATGAATGGCATTGATGTATCTGTCGGCTCAACTGTCATGTTCCAAGCTGCCCCCGGTGAAGAAATGGTTGTCCGCACGATTGAAGGCTCGGCAGTATTGGAAATTGATGGCTTCTTATATCCGGTGATTGCTGGCAGCCAACTTCAAATTCCCATAGATGAAGATTTTTCGCTGGATATGGAACAAATTGTGCTGACGGCGTATGACATTGAGCAAGTTGTCGGGCTGCCCATGACATTGCTAGAACGCGAGATTGAAATTGCCGAGCCATTGAGTGAGGCACAATTGGATGACCTATTTGCATTGTTAGAAAGTGGTGCAGCAATTTGCAGCGATGACCCCAGTTCGTTTTTGCCTTTCTGTGGCGAAATTCCGGTAGACCTTGGCGGTTATGCTTGCGGCTATGACCCGGCTGAGGGCTTGCCATTGTGCCAACAATTGGATGCTTTTTACAGCGTGTGTGAAGGACAAAATTGCTTGTTGGTCACAGATTATGCCACTTGCGCGGGTGTTGATTGCCAAGCGATATTCACAGATATTTTTGATGCGGCTTGCACAACCGGGGATTGTACGCCGCCCATCATCCCGGATGTACCAGCAGACGGCACAGGCAATACCAGCAGCGGTGATGGGTCATCGGGGGATACTTCTGGCGCTGGCAGCGGTGATTCTGGCAGTGGTGATGGGTCATCGGGTGATGGTAGCGGTTCTGGCGATGGCAGTGGTTCGGGTGACGGTGGCTCTGGCGATGGTAGTGGCGACGCTGGTTCTGGCGACGGTGGTGGTGAGGGTGGTTCTGGCGACGGTGGTGATGGGGGTAGCGGCGACGGTGGTGATGGCGGTGGTGATGGGGGCGGTGATGGCGGTGATGGCGGTGACGGTGGTGACGGTGGTGGTGAATAAGTTTTGCTGCAAAAATAAATCATGAAATTCAAAGGGCGCGAAGGCGCTCTTTTTGTTTGCAGTATTTTGGGGTGGATAGCGTTTTAATGCTTAGAACTGTTTACGTAAACTAAGGTGACTGTTCAGTGACGAACCATGCACCGCCCACCGATGAGGGCGCTCTCATCCGGCAGGCACAGCAGAATGGGGACGCTTTCCGCGAATTATATCGGCTGTATTTTCCACGCCTCTATGCGTATGTAGCATATCGTGTGGGGCGCGTACAAGATGCCGAAGATGTTACCGCCGATATTTTTGTGAAAGTGGTCGAAGCCTTGGGACGGTTTGAATATCGCGGTAGTGGGTCATTTGCCGCGTGGATTTTTCGTATCGCCCATAACGAAGTGCAGCAATTTTATCGGCGGCATCGCTGGCAGCAGCATCACTTATCGCTCGACGATATACCCAATTTGCCTGTGACCAGTCCTAGCCCAGAAGCACTCATCCAGCGCAAAGAGCAATTTGCCCGGTTATATGCCGTCATTAATACCTTGTCGCCCCGTCGCCAAGAAATTATCACGCTGCGTTTTTTTGGCGAACTGCGTAACCAAGAGATTGCCACCGTGCTGGGGCTGGATGAACGCACTGTTGCCAGCCACCTGTGCCGGGCATTGGATGAGCTACAGCAAAAATTTCAACTTGTTCAGGAGGAACTTGCCAGTGAACCCGAATGATGATACCCGCGATGCGGCACTGCTGCGGCAGGTTGACACCAGTATTGCCAATCGGCAATCGAGCGAGAATGCCTTGCTGGATGCGCTGGCGGGGACGGTGCCACAGGCGCAGCCGCAGTTCCAACACGCATTAGAAGAAAAATTGATTGCCCAATTGGGACAAAAAAATGGGAGCCAAAACATGATATCTACAACTGAAAAACGCAAACGCACGCCACGCCGAATGCTGCGGTGGCTCGCGGCGGTGCTGATGTTGTTCATAATTGGTGGCACTTTTATCTCACTCCGGCTTGCCATGACGCCGATGAATGCCGCGCCACAAGCCATCGAACCGCAAATTGGCTGTTGGGCGCAGCCCGCGAATGTTAGTTTTTATGTGGTGCAAGCGGGGGATACGTTGGCAAGCATCGCAGCAGATTATGAAATACCCTATGAAGATTTGTTGAGGGTCAATTGCCTATTCACCAATCCACCGCCACTTATCGCCCCCGGTACATTGTTGAGCATTCCCGAAATGGGAACAGCGAATCCTGAATGGGGGACAGCACCGTTTATGCCTGTGCCGACGATTCCACCCTTTGAATTATCTGCGCCAACGTTGCCACCACAGGGCGTTTTCCGCGTGTGGGTCGCGTATGAAAAAATTGAGGAAGGCACAGTCATTACCGAAAATATGGTGACAGACACGCTCATTCCCATTCAGCAGGCAGTTTATCAGGGGCAGTATGCCATGCCCGCGATTTTGTATGGCAAAGTGGCATTGATTGATATTGAACCAAGTATGCCGATTTTACGGACTTTTGTGGGGGATGCCCCTGTGGAGAACGCCCCGTTCATTGCTGCCAAAGCCATCAATTTTATCGCGGAAGGCATGACCATTACTGCCGATATGATTGAGCCGTTGATTATCCCAATGCCACAATCAGGTCCTTGGCAACTCTATGCTGATTATGACACTACTCTGGGGAAAACAGCCGAAGTGTCTATCGAAGCCGGCGATACCGTCCTATTCAGTTATCTGGAAGATAGTGCTTGGACAACGCCCGCCGTTGTCGCCCGCGAAGATATTCTATACGGCACAAAAATTGAATCCGACATGCTTATCGTTGCCATTTATCCGCACGAAGTGTTGACCGAACTCGAAAAAAGCGGATATTTCTTCAGTACGATAGATGAAGCCATTGGGCGGTATGCGATGAAAACCTTGCCTGCTTGGCAGCCTATTCAGATGAAAGACACGACGATTCAAGCTCCAGACGAGACTGGAATGCTCCTGCTGCCCGGCACTGTTGCGGTGAGTTTGCCATTGAATCTAACTACGGCGATAGATTACAGTTTGCGCGTGGGGGATAAAGTGGATGTGATTGCCGCGATGATGTACGTGGATATTGATGATACGACCCAGATGCCAGATGCTATCGCTGAGATGGCATTGGATGACCCACAACTTTTATTGCAACATATCGTGAAAAATGCCTTGGTCGTGTATCTTGGGGATATGCCATTGCCGACTTCAGCCGATGGTACACCTGTAAATGCTGCTACAGACATCGTCACCTTAGCCGTCTCGCCCCAAGATGCAACTGTCCTCACATGGTTGATAGACGCAAACATCCCCATGACCTTTGCCCTCAGCCGCGATTAATGCCAGTGGACTTAGCGCGTCCCTAACTATCCAAAACCAAATTTGATACACTAAGACATATCCCCTTACGGGATGTGTCTTTTTTTGTCAGATACACGCGGCAAAGCGCGTCTATAAACAATAGCTTTATCAGCCGTTTCATCAGGAGAAATTGTGGATGGCAAAAGAATATGATGTTGTTGTGTTGGGTGCGGGTCCCGGCGGGTATGTCGCGGCGATTCGTGCTAGTCAATTAGGGCTAAAAGCCGCCATCGTGGAGAAGAAATATTGGGGTGGCGTGTGTACCAATGTCGGTTGCATCCCCTCTAAGGCGCTGCTGCACAATGCCGAACTCGCGCATGTGTTCATGCACCGCGCCGCCGAATTCGGCATCAAAGTCAACGGCACGGTTGAAGTGGATTACAAAGCCGCCTTTGACCGCAGCCGCACAATCGTAAATACCACCGTTAAAGGGGTCAAATCCTTGATGAAGAAAAACAAGATTGACACCTACGAAGGCTGGGCGGCTTTTAACGATGCTCATTCGCTCACCGTTGAATTGAACGATGGCAAAAGCGAAACGCTCAATTTCAAACATTGTGTTATCGCTACCGGTTCAGTGGATAACATGCTGCCGGGCGTCAAATTCAGCGAGAATGTGGTGGGCTGGGAAACACAAATCCTCACTGATAATCTGCCCAAGAGCATCATCATCGCGGGCGGCGGCGTAATCGGCGTGGAATTTACGTATGTCATGGCGAACTATGGCGTTGAAGTGACCATCGTTGAATTTATGGATCGCATTTTGCCCAATGAAGACCCGGATGTGGTCAAAGAATTGACCAAAGCCTATAAAAAAATGGGCGTGAATATGCTCACCAGCCATGCGGTTGAAAGCATCGAAGACACAGGCAGTGGCGTGAAAGTCAAAGTCAAAGAACGCAGCAGCGGCACAGAAAAAGTTCTGGAAGCCGATAAAGCGATGGTTGCCATTGGTTTTCGCCCGCGTACACAGGGCTACGCGCTGGAAAAAACTGGTGTCAAATTGACAGAACGCGGCGCGATTGACATCAACGACAAGATGCAAACCAGCGTCCCCCACATTTATGCCATCGGCGATGTGACCGCAAAACTCATGCTGGCGCATGTGGCAGAAACCATGGGCGTCGTCGCCGCCGAGAATATCGCCGGAGTCGAAACTGTCACCCTCAATTTTGATATGATGCCGCGAGCGATTTACTGCAATCCGCAAATTGCTTCGTTTGGTTATACCGAAGAACAAGCTCGCGCCAAAGGCTATGATATTAATGTTGCTCGTTTCCCCTTCCAAGCCAATGGCAAAGCGCGGGGCTTAGGCGAAACCGATGGCTTCGTCAAAATCATCAGCGATAAAAAATATGGCGAAATTTTGGGCGCACACATGATTGGCGCGAATGTCACTGAACTGCTGCCAGAATTGACGCTGGCGCAAATGTGGGAACTGACGCCACACGAAATCGCCCGCAATGTTCATGCTCACCCCACCCTCAGCGAAGCCATCAAAGAAGTGGCGCATGGGTTGGAAGGACACATGATTAATTTCTAAGTTATATTCAGATGCCAAGAACGCCAAGTAGATTTTGGCGTTTTGGCGGTTCATCAGCCGACTAAGATTGGTTTGTTACTGACTCCGGCAATTTTAACCGTTTCACTTTCGGGATGAACATCACTTGATGTTGTTGCGGCGCAGCTTGCTGAGCTATATCCCGTAAATATTCAAATCCATCGCGGATAATTTGCCCATCTTTTTGCCCATAGCGATAACTGAAAAAATGCGGGTTATCACTATCCACATAGGTCAACATCGCTTGAATTGCTCGTGCCACATCGGACGCAGCATAGGTTTGATTCGGCTCTAAAAGTGGGCGGGCATCTACGGGCAAGCGCACATTGTCTTTAAAAGTATCCAGCAGATTCATATCATAATACAATTCGCCGAGTAATTTTGCTTGGGGTTCCGGCAGTTCTTTGGGCAGGTCAAGCGCCTGACCAGTAGCGGTTGTAAGCGCAATTTTCAAATCAAACTGGTATTCATCCGGCGATAAAATTTGTTGCATACTCTCTGGTGGCACCAGATTGGCAACTTCTGCCATCATGTCATCCACCAGCGTTTGCAATTGTGCTTTATCGGGTTTGCCATCTACAGCTTGGGCAGGCGGCGCAATAGGCGTGCCAAACCGAATTTCAATGTCGGGGCGCTCGAATTTTAATGCCTGTTTGAACGCGCCACGAGTATTCACTAAGCCGACAGGTAAAACGGGCGCTTGCGCTTTTTGACTCAGCCACGCTGCCCCGGTGTGTAACGGCTTGCCCGCTGGACGCCAAACGCCCCCTTCTGGGAACAGAATCACACAACCGCCCTGTTCCAAAACAGAGAGCGCCTGCCGCGTGGCTGTGCCATCAGCTTTGCCACGATACACCGGAATCGTACCATAGGCTTTTAAGATATTTTCGATGAACCACCCAAACGACAAATCAGCGGCGACCATCGCTTCGGCAAGATACGGCAGATACAAGCCCAACAGCAGCCCGTCGGCGCTATCCACATGATTGGCAATGATGATAAGGGGACCCTGTTTTGGAAAATTCTCGCGCCCAGTCAGTTTGATATTCGCCAATAGCCATACCAAAAATCGCCCAATGAGGCGCAAGATACCGCGCACCAAACGCCGGCGCGGCACACGAATCGTATCCGAAGATTGTGCCAAGTAGTGTCTCCTGTAATAAGGTACAGGAATGATAACCACCGACATGGAGGGGAGTTGCGGCAAATAAAAAAAATTTAATATAATAATCTATCTAATTGATTTGGTAATAAAATAATACCAAATCTTTCATTAATTTCATCTCGTAATCTCAGTAATTTTAATACTAGATTCGTATATTCAATATCATGTTTACCTAGATAATTCCATTTTATGCGGGTACGCGGATAAATTTCTCTGAGTTCTTTTTTTATTACACTATCGTATATAAAAACATATTTTGGTAAATGAAAGTGTAAATATTTAGATGCAAGTGAGCGTTTCTCTATGCCTGTATGTTTTTGTAGGATTTCAGTAAACTCTCTATGCAGAGAAAAAATTTGATTCACTGTTTCGGTATCCTTAGTGATGATATGGGGCAAATCTTTCTCTCTAAGCCTTTGAATCGATTCATCTAACGATGTGATAATATCTTGCGCTACAGCATCATATAAATTATCTCTGGGAGTTGGTAGAGGTTTTTGACTACGTTCTAATGCTGCAGCATAACTTCGCCCTATCAACCATAATTTGCTCTTAACTATCTCAGGGTCGTTGTTTCTAGGATAATCTTCGCACATTTTGTAAAGAATCCGATTTCCAAAAGATGTTTCTGTCTCAGCGACATGCTTTATCTTATCTTCAGAAGGAAACGTAGTCATTATATACTCCTAATTCATTATTAAAAAATATCGCGCGCTTTCAGCGTAAATCCCGGCAGCACATCACCACCTTCTAGTACACCGTCAATATCAACTTCCACAACATCCTGATTGGGCAGGTAAACTTCCACACGCTGTTCATCAGGAAAAACCAGCCACACTATTTTTGTGCCAAATCGCAAATACGCTTCGGCTTTCAAGCGCATTTGGCGTTTGCTATCCGTCGGTGATTTGACTTCCACAGCCAAATCAGGCGCACCGATCACTTCACGCTCTGGTGCTTGCGGTAGCCTCGCTTTGGAAATAAAGGCAACATCTGGAATAAATTCGTCATGCTCAGACAAGCTATAACTGCCATCTGCGCCTGTGACATAACCAAAATCATCCGAAAAATTGCCAACAAACCACCCAATTCGCATCGCTATCTGTGAAGGTTTGAAACTCGGTACTTTTTGAACCTTATCCCCGTCAATGAGTTCAAATAATTTATCGCGGTTCTCTGATTGTTCGCAAAAAATATGGAATTCTTCCAGAGTAAGCTGTTTTTCGCCAATCACCACGGTTATGACCTCTCCTATACTTTCACACATGATGCAGATAACTTTCATTATACCGTATACCACGATTAGGTCATATTTTCGCACATCGGCATTCCGCGCTATACTCAATGCCATATCGTGATTATCCAGAAAGCGATTTTTATGCCTGCTGTATTTTATCTGCCTGACCAACTCCAACTTGAGATTGATTCTGCCCAAACCATTTTGAATGCATCGCTGGCATCCGGCATTCCCCATACGCATGTCTGTGGCGGCAATGCCCGCTGTTCCACCTGCCGCGTTGTGATTTTAGAGGGCTTGGAAAATGCCGACCCACGCAATGAAAAAGAAGAAGCACTCGCGCATAAACTCGGTTTTCATCCGTCTATCCGTTTGGCGTGCCAAACCACCATCACGGGTCCCGTGCGGCTGCGGCGCTTGGTGCTAGATGAGGAAGATGTGCATGTTGTAGATGATATGCGTGCCAGCAAATTGCCGTCTGCCATCGGTGAAGAACTTAAAATTGCGATTTTATTTTCAGATATTCGCGGGTTTACACCCTTTGCCGAAAAATTGCTGGCGTATGATGTGATTCATGTGTTGAATCGTTATTTTGATTTGGTCGGCAAAGTCATCACCCAACACGGCGGGTTCATCAATAATTATATGGGCGATGGTATCATGGCATTGTTTGGCGTGGATGGACAACCGGAAGCTGCCTTACGCGCCGTGAAAGCCGGACTCGGTATGTTAGACGCGGTTGAAGACCTCAAGCCGTATTTACGCAATACCTATGAACGCACTTTTGAAATTGGCATCGGCATCCATTATGGCGAGGCGGTGGTGGGTCCCATCGGTGCCAGCGGCATGAAAGTCATGACGGCGATTGGTGATGCCGTCAATTTTGCCAGCCGCATCGAATCGGCTAACAAAGAAGCCGAAACGCGCCTGCTCATCAGCGATGACACCTATCAAATTGTCAAACCGCATGTGACGGTAGGCAAAACCACCTGCGTCACGCTCAAAGGCAAATCGGGTGAATATGAATTACGTGAAGTGACAGGATTGCAGGACGCCCCATGAAAATGACATTTTACGGCGCTGCCGGCACGGTAACGGGTTCTAAGCATTTGCTAGAAGTTAATGGAATGCGGATTTTGCTGGACTGCGGCTTGTATCAAGGCAGACGGGCGGATACCTATAACGAAAATCAAAAATTGCCATTTGATGCTGCCAGCATTGATTTGGTCATCCTCTCACACGCGCATATTGACCATTCTGGCAATATTCCCAATTTGGTCAAAAGTGGGTTTCGCGGGGATATTTTATGCACGCCTGCCACGCGAGATTTATGTACGGCGATGCTCTTAGATAGTGGAAATATCCAAGAACGCGATGCTGAATTTGTGAACAAACAGCATCGCAAACGCAACAAACCGCCGGTTGAACCCATTTATACGCGCCAAGATGCGATGGACTCGCTGCAATATTTTGTGTCGCAGGGGTATCAGCGCCGCCGCAAAATCGCCCCGAACATCGAACTCACCTTCAAAGATGCCGGTCACATGCTGGGCAGTGCCATCACCATTTTGAATATCACCGATACCGACATCAACCGCGACTATACGTTTGTTTTTAGTGGCGATTTGGGACAGAATGATTTGCCGATTATCCGTAACCCAGAAGTGATTGAGGGCGCTGATGTGCTGATTATGGAAAGCACTTATGGCGATAGATTGCACCAAACATTGATAGATGGCGAAAAACACCTAGAACGTGTCATCAACCAGACGTATAAACGCGGTGGTTCGGTGATTATGCCCGCCTTTGCCGTTGGGCGCACACAGCAAATTGTGTATGCGCTGCATCGGTTAGCTGACCGGGGCGATATTCCCAAAATTCCGATTTACGTGGATAGCCCCCTAGCGGTGGATACCACAGCGGTGTTTAAGTTGCACCCAGAATGTTTTGATGATGAAATTCGCTCTTTCATGCTGGAACCAGATAACAAAAACCCGTTTGGCTTCGATAACCTGACGTATATCCAAACATTGGCAGAGAGCAAACAATTAAATTTTGAGCGCCAACCGTGTATCATTATCAGCGCCAGCGGCATGGCAGAATTTGGGCGCGTGCTGCATCATCTGAAAAATCGTATCGAAGATGAGCGTACCACAGTGTTGATTACGGGTTGGCAAGCGCCGGATACATTGGGGCGGCGGCTAGTCGAAAATGATGCCACTGTCAAAATTTTTGGCGAAGAGTATCAACGCCGGGCGCAGGTTGAAGTCCTCAATGGCTTTAGTGGTCATGCTGACCAAGATGGCTTGTTAAATTGGGTGGGGGCGATGAAACAGCGCCCAAAACAGACGTTTTTGGTACACGGCGAATCACCTGCGCCCGATGTCCTCAAAACCAAATTGGAACAAAAATTGCAACTAAAAAATGTCGTGATTCCCCAAAAGGGACAAACATTTGAGGTGACACTCTAATGGCAGAACAGAATATTTTTGCGGAAGAATGGCGGCGCTGCCTGCGCGAGCATTATAAATATGTGATTCAGGAACAGGATACCATCACTGAACAAACATTGGCGGGGGTGCTGCATCGTGTGGGGTTTACGGATGATGATTTGCGCCAATTGTATATGGAAGCCACTATACGCGCCGACGAGTTACCCGATCATGTGCTGCCGAATACACAAAAATTGCCCTATCAGATGCATCCGGCGGAATGTACTTGTGCTGCTTGCATGGACACGGTATTAGACATTGGGCATGATGCCGAAGGACAGCCCCTTTCCACCGAAGAATCTGCTCTACAAGACGCTGAACCAGTGGGCAATATTTTTGCTGTCACCAAGCCCGATTCGGATAATGATGACGAAGATAAACCGGAAACACCCAAAGATGCCCCACGCCAAATGAGCATGTTTTAGCTCATAATTGGATTGCCCTCTTATCCCTTTTGCTATCCAAAAGGGATTTTTTGATTCTGACACAACTTATCTCTACGCAATCTGTAATCTATCTTAATGTCTACCGTGTTGGTTTTCTGATACCATTGAAATGGATTGTTATAAAAATATCATTTTAGGAGATAGACCGATGAAACGAATACGCCGCTTGTTGATATTTGCTGCGCTATTAGGCATTGGTTTCTGCGTTGTTCTGCTACTGAATTTCACTGCTCCCAACCCCACCGGACGCCGGTATTCGAGTGAAGCTGTGAATTTGAGCGAAGATAGCCAACAAAAAGGCATCACAGGTGAACGTATTCTTGCCAATGATTTGGACGTGCCGAATAACAATACGAGTGGTAAACAGTGTGTTTGTGGCACACATATCAATCCGCCAATCAGCAAATGTTCGATATGCGTAGTTCGTTCCGATAAAATTGCCTCTTATCGCATCCCCGATTTTGTAACCAATACTTTTATCGCCGATTCAAAAAATACTGAAAAATTGCTTGTTACTCACACCCATAATTACCCGCAAATTATGGATATGGTGGTCGCTGCCAATCAAAAGCGTATCCCTTTGTGGATTTTTGTCCGAGTGAATACTGAAATAGACCGCGAATTTTATCAAATCGTGCGCTCTACAGGCGGCGATATAGTGCCGTATTTTGTTGTGCCGGGCTATGTTGACCTGATAGACCAAGCCGCGATAGTTGGGTTAATGATTTTTGGCGGTATTTTTGCGTGGCTATTGGTGTGGGAAAGTTTAGCGGGATTACGGCTGCGCCCCACGACACCAACGCCTGTAAGCATGATACCGCGCCAATCAGCGCCCGCACCGCGCCCACATAGCAGCCTATCTCGTGCTGAAAAAGCTGTGAAAAGTACCGAAGCATTTTTAGAAGCGAGCGAAGAAAGCACACGCAAGAAAATAGATGTTGAAGATGCCCGCCGCGATGATGATTTAGTATAACCAATAAGCATACGGGGATGAGTGTGTTTGCTCATCCTTTTTCGCTCATGTTCAGATTGAGTGAAAAGTGTGTATTTGGAGGGTCGAGGCATGCCTCGACCCTACGGAAAATCACTCGTTTTGAACTTGAGTGAAATCTTATTCTTCCCCCACCCACGCCCCTTGCGGGATTTTTTCGCCAGCGCGAATTGCCACTTTCAGCCGATTTTCGGCGGGAGTGATGGGGCATGACCATTTTTCGTTATAGGCGCAATAGGGGTTATATGCCTGATTAAAATCAATCTCGAACTGCCCATCCTCATTCGCTTCTACATCCAGATACCGTCCGGCGGGATAGGTGTCTGTGCCAGCGGCGGCATCCACAAACGGCAGAAAAAAACCATGTGGCGTCTGATAAATCGTCAAGCGCACAGGTTGCCCCTCCACATCAAATTCAAATTCTCCATAACGCCGATACCAGCGCGTTTCGCCCGTCGTCGTCTGGATTTGCACCTCTTTTTTCTCAGCGAAGGGCGTTATTTCGACAATGAGATGCAGCGCCGGGTTGTAATCAAAATAACGCAAGCCGCTGAATTGCGCTTTCTGTTCGGCTGTCAGCGGTGAATTGGAATGCGATTTGAAAAATGTGTCTTTTTCCGTGCGCTGTGTTTGGGTGTGCTGTGCATCCATATCAATTAGCCTTTCCATGCTGCCAAGTAGGCAATAATATCATCCGGTGTATTGCATATTCGGATGAGGTCAAGCTCGGCAGAACTTACGTAATCGCTATCCATGAAACGGATGAGGACAGGCTGCCAAAAATCACCATACAGCACCAACGGGCGACGCGGAATTTTTTTGATTCGCATCAATTGCCATGCTTCGGTAATTTCTTGCAGTGTGCCAATGCCGCCGGGCATAGCAATATAACCATCAGCATGTTCTACCAGATGATGCAAGCGTTCCCGCATGGAAGGATATTGAATTTCTTCTTTCACCCATCGATTCGTTTTGCGTTCTGCCCCTTGCCCAGACCGCTGTACGGTGATGCCTATAACATGCCCTTTTGCTTCTGCTGCGCCTTGGCTGACAGCGCCCATCACCCCATCATAACCGCCTGTCATGACGGTATAGCCGGCTTGTGCTAATGCATTGCCCATTTGATATGACTGCTGATAAACCGGATTATCTAAAGCCAACCGCGCACTGCCATACACTGCGATGATTTTCACCATGATTGTTTTTCCTAAGTGAGTAGAATTTAGACCCTCAGCACGCCCCGAAATCCCCTAGCAGCGTAGTAAGAGTCGGCACCATTATGATACACAAAAACGTGGTTATAACGCCTATCACCAAAGATAGCACCGCCGAGTTGTCTAATCTCATCAGGCGTTTTCAGCCAACTGGACGTTTTCATATCAAATTTGCCAAGTTTCTGTAACTCTTGATATTGGGCTTCTGTTAAAAGTTCAATGCCCATCGCTGCCGCCATAGCCACCGCACTATCGGCGGGTTTATTGGCTTTGCGTGCCGCTAGTGCTGCCCCGTCATAACACAAACTTCGACGACCCGCCGGGCTTTCTGCGGAACAATCATAAAAGATAACTTCATCGGTTTTTTTATCGTAACCCACCACATCGGGTTCGCCGCCAGTTCGCTCCATTTCATGGAGTGACCACAATTTTTCCGCATTCGCTTCCAATTTGTCTTGTATTTTTTCCCACTCCAGACCTAGGTGGCGGGGCATATTTTTCTCGAAACGCGCTTTTAATGCCGCAAGCAATTCTTCGCGCTGCGCTGTTGACAAAGCCATAGACAACACCTCTCTATCATTATAAAATAACACATATGTTCTATTCGAAGTAGCCCACAAGCAGAACCTTCATCTGTCAAGATGACCCAAAGTGGAACTTTATGGGGCTATTTTACGTTTAGAGACTAGAAGTACAATAATATCGTTGAGAAAACTATGTTGATTCCGAGACTGATTATGGACACTTTACGCGACAAATACTTCGTAGATGAACCTATCCTGCGCGATATACTGGCAAAAATCGAGCGCATCAAACACCAAGTCACCGATGAAACGCTTGATGCCGATTTGTTGGCGCAGTGGTTGGTGTACCGCCAATTGCATTAATCATGGTTAAAACCCGCTATCTGGCGGGTTTTGTTTTCTCTAAAAAATCTACACTCAAGTTCAAAGTGAGTGATTTTCCGTAGGGTCGAGGCATGCCTCGACCCTACAACACCACATTTTCGCGCAATCTGGACATGCGCTAAAAATCTGTTCGCTACCACATCTCCAACCTTCACCCGTAACTTTACAACCGCATTATGCCGCAGTGCAGCGACCCGCCAATTCGACGCTCTGCCCTGAGTTAATCAGCAGCAGCATGAAAGGGTACACACCAATGGTCGCCAGCAAGACGAATCCCTACGATATTTTTTCTATTCAGGCACAGCGCAATCACCAACTTTACGAACAAATGCGGAACGAAGACCCAGTTCACGCCGCGCTGCATCCCCAAACCGGGCAAACCTTCTGGTTTCTTACCCGCTATGACGATTGCCAAAATTTCCTGAAAGACAAACGCTTCGGCAAAGAATTTCGGCGGCATGTGCCTGTGGCTATCGCTGATAAATGGGGAACAGACAGCACCCAACACATCGTCAACCAACACATGCTCAATCTGGATGAACCGGCTCATGCTCGGTTGCGTTCCTTGGTGCATCTGGCATTTACCCCCATTCGCATCAACAATTTACGCGCACAACTTCAAATCATCGCCGATGAATTATTTGATGTGATTGATATTGAAATTGCCGATGGCGAAGAATTTGATTTGACCACACGCTATATCGGCAAATTGGCATTAAGGTCTATCGCGGCAATGTTAGGCATCCCCGTCACCGATTTTGAGGCATTGTATCAATGGACACACCGAATGCTCTTGTCCGACCAAGTGATAGTTCATCATGCTATCGCTGAATTTACCCGTTATTTGGAACAACAAATTGCGATACGTCATGCCGCGCCGGATACTCTGGACGATGTGTTATCTGGGCTAATGTTGAGTGAAAACGGGGGTGACAAACTCAGCCACCCCGAATTATTGGCAATGGTGTTTCTGCTTATCACGGCGGGTTACGAGACGATGGTAGAATTTATGAACAATGGCATTGTCTCGCTGTTTGAAAATCCAGCACAACTGCATTTGCTTCAGGCACATCAAGATGAGTCGGCTGTCCTGAAAACGACGATAGAAGAAATGCTGCGCTACAGCGGTCCTTCGCCCATGACACTGCCGAGTTGGGCATTTGAAGATGTTCTTATCGGCGGAAAAATGATTCGGCAGGGCGATATTGTTCACGCGGTGTTGTATGCTGCCAACCGTGACCCGCTGGTCTTCGCTGACCCGCACACTTTTGATATTTTGCGCCAGCCGAATAAACATATTGCGTTTAGTCACGGCATTCATCATTGTTTGGGGGCGGCATTGGCGCGTTTAGAAGGTGAAGTTGCCCTCGCCACGCTGCTACGGCGAATGCCTAATTTGTAATTATTGTGCCAATGGGGGAGATAATAAGGGGTAGGCATTGCAATTTTGGACGGAGAGGGAGGGATTCGAACCCTCGATAGACTCATCACCTATACCCGTTTTCGAGACGGGCCCATTCAACCGCTCTGGCACCTCTCCTAATCGAGCGATAATTGTACGCTAAAATGCTGCCTGAATAAATCCCCGATTTATTGGTCTTGCCTATCAAACCATTCATCCACTTGTCAGCGACGTGTGTCGTGTGGATAATGCAGGCAGTTCCAATAGCATCTATTCACGATGGGGCAGCCGCATACAGATAGGATCCGCCATGCCCGATATTGACCAAATGCACGCCATCGCAGCGACTTACAACCGCGAATTCCAAGAGATGACTGCCCGCATTTATGCCGATGGTCTCATCACTTGCCAAGAAGCAACTGAAGGCACCGCCTATTATAAAAGTGTTCGTCCCCGTATCCGGCGTTTTGATAAATATATTCGGCGGTCAGTGCGCTATCTGCTTGCCCGCTATGCTGACCACCTGCTGCTTGCCTCAACGGAAAATCGTCAGAAAATTATTGAAGCCGGTAATCAACGTTTACAAGCCTATCAAACCAGTTGGCAAGAATACGAAAAATTACTGAATGATAGCGCCGTTATGTTGAAAATTTTTAAGGATGTTTTGCAAGATTGCGACTGAAGCATTTCAGAGATGATGCTCTAAAGATAATCGTTTTTAGCGTTTTTGAAGTATATCTGCAACGATAGCTTTCAGCAGTCAGCTATCAGCTTTTTTCTGAATAGTATCAATCTCGATGAAATCATATCGTCCGCAATTTATGATTAGAAGTGGTCAGCAATACTAACGGTATCACTTATTTTCTATGCGTCTTAGCGGTTCGTCCGATAAATATTTTAATTATTGTGTTATTAACCTCACCCCGCCGCGCAGAGCGCGACTCCCCCTCTCCTAAAGGAGAGGGGGTCGGGGGGTGAGGTCGGTATTTTAAGAAACTTATCAGATGCAGCACTTAGCGGTTCAATCAAAATAGAGTATGTTTATGAAAGGTCATCCTAAAAATGAGTTTTGCACATGGCGGTGAACTGGTCGCCCGGTCTTTAAAAATCCAAGGCGTCAATACAATTTATACATTATGTGGCGGGCATATCGCGCCGATTTATGATGGCTGCGTGAATCATGATATTGCCATGATTGACTTCCGGCATGAGCAAGCAGCGGCACATGCGGCAGATGCCCATGCGCGGTTGACGCATAATATCGGTGTCTGCGTTGTCACCGCAGGTCCCGGCGTCACCGATGCTGTTACGGGTGTTGCCAATGCTTACCAAGCCCGCAGCCCCATGTTGTTATTAGGCGGCGCTGCCCCCCTTAAGACCAAAGGCATGGGCGCATTGCAAGAAATGCCACAAACAGAGATGTTCAAAACCTTCACTAAAGCCAGTTTCACGATTGAACAAACGGAAGATATTCCCGCAAAAATGGCAGAAGCGTATCACGCCGCACTCTCTGGTAGACCGGGACCGGTTTTCATCGAGCTACCGTTTGATGTGTTGTTTAATGCGGTGGATGTCCCGGATATGCCGCCTGCGGTAAATATCGCGCCCATCATGCCCGAAGTGGATGCCGTGCGGCGCATCTTTGAACTGCTGCGAAACGCTCAAAAGCCGCTGCTCATCGCGGGAACACAGGTGTATCAGAATAAAGCCAGTGATGCTCTGCGCGAACTGACTGAACAAACGGGAATGCCAATTTATACCAATGGCGGCGGACGCGGCACGCTCTCAATGCAGCATCCTAATTGTTTTAAAGCGTCGCGCTCAAAGGCATTGCGCGAAGCTGATGTGGTGGTGTTAATTGGCACGCCGCTGGATTTCCGGCTGAAATATGGGCAAAAAGACTGGAATCCCGATGCCAAATTGATTCAGATTGAAAATGATGTTGCTGAATTGAATCATAATCGGCAAGCCGATGTCGCTATCGTCGCGGATGCGCGATTGGTCTTGGAAGCACTCAGCGAAGGGTTACAGGGTGTGCGCTATGATGATTGGTTAAATCAGGTGCGTGAAATGGAAACCGGATTTGACCAGCAGCAAGACGGTTGGAAAAAACTCAACGATGTGCCGATTAATCACTTTCGCATGGGTGCTGCCATTAATGACATTGTGGACGAAAATCTGATTTTGATTGGTGACGGGGGTGATATTGTCAGCGCGTGCGCCAAAGTGATTGATTTGCTGCTGCCGGGGCAATGGCTCGACCCGGGTCCATTAGGGACGTTGGGCGTGGGAATGCCATTTGCGATTGCGGCAAAACACCTTTTTCCAGACAAGCGTGTGTTGGTCATTAATGGCGATGGCTCATTTGGCTTGAATGGCTTTGAATTTGATACGGCGATTCGGTTCAACTTGCCGATTGTGAGCATTGTAGGCAACGATGCCGGTTGGGGGCAAATCCGCACGCCATTGGCAAATATGATGGATGAAAAACGGTCTGCGCCGACCAACCTTGCCCCGACGCGCTATGATAAAGTTGTTGAGGCACTGGGCGGTTATGGTGAACTGGTAGAAAACCCGGATGATATTTTACCCGCGTTGGAACGTGCTTTTGCCAGCAATATACCCGCGTGCGTCAATGTGATGATTGACCCGAAAGGCATGGCAAAAACGGGTGCCAGCACACCATATATTGTGTAATCAGTTTAAGGCAGCAACTCGAAAAATGGTGTGTGAGCAGGGCGCACCAACGCGAAATCCCGACGATCAATCGTTAGGATGCGTGTGATATTCAGGCGTTCTGCTACCGCTACAATAGTAGCATCTACAAAATCTAAACGGGCATCGGCATATTTTTCCAGAATATCGGCTGTGCGGGCAAAGTCTTCAAATTCAATTGCAATTGGACGATACTTCATTTCAGGCAAACGCCGCAAAAAATGATTTAAAGCAGGCAACCCTGCTTCGCGTTTCAGCATATAACCGACCTCTGATATAACAGATTGAGGCAGATAAATAGCATCTTCTTTGCGGTAAACGGCAGTGCAGCTAAGGTGTTTTTGGTCATTTCGATTGCCAACAGCTACGATAAATCCTGTATCGGCAATGGCTGTCATACAACCTCGTCTTCCTGTTCTCGCTGACCAAACTCAACCCGTAAAATATCTTTCGTTTGGCTGGCTAAATCTGGTGAAGCAGCGAAAAATCCAATGGCTGGATCATCATCTGGGTCATAGGCTTTTATGGGTTCATCGGTGTACAACGTTTCCACATAGGTTAAAACTTGGCTGATTTGGTCATCGTTCAGGTGGTCAAGTTCAGTGAGTAATTTTTCACGCGGGGACATTTTTATCTCCTCAATTGGCTTTTACACCATTATATCTTGCTTGCGCTGATTTGATTTTATCGGTTGGGTATCGTCTTCGTTGGGCAGCACCATCTCGCCATCATCCCCTAGCCGAACTAAGCCTTGTTGAAGGTGTTTTTCGACATAAGTTGACTGTTGAAAATTTGTGCCGGAGTTTTTGTGCTTCACAGGGACTTTTTTGCGCCTAGTGCGACCTTGAATAAAACTAGAAATGATTTGAATAAAAAGCAATAAAATACTTAAAAATATACCGATGCACGCTATTGGAGATAAGCCAATTGCTATAATTAAGAATAGCACGCTCAATACTTCAGTTATCGGCGACAACGAAAATAAAATAGTTAAACTAACAGATGACCAGCAAACAATGTTGATACCAATAATAATTCGCGTTAATGATGGTTTTTGTTGCTGCACTTTGACATTATAGATTAAGGATTGATATTCGTAGTTGTCTAGTTTATTCCCATCAATGTCCAAATTTTTCATAGCATTATACATTTTCATTGGCAACTATTTTCATTTGCTGCTCGATAAAAATTTGGTCTTTTTCGCTATAGGTCTCAAATCGTTCTGGGAGTTTGCTGTAATTGGTTGTGGATTAATGCCCAGATAGAGATTTTTTGCCATTTGATTTTTCTCCAACAATTGCCAATATCATTATATGCTCATCTCAGGTATTTCTCACCAATCTTCAGTATGATTATCGCTTCTATTGTCACAACCGCGTCAACAGGAACAGGAGTTATCATGCGTTATAGACGATTGGGGGATGCCGGACTGAAAGTCAGTGCGGTGAGTATCGGCGGGTGGATTAATTTTGGCGAGGGCAAGGTTGCCGAAGAAACTGCCCGTACTGTCATTGAAAAAGCCTATGATTATGGCATTAACTTTTTCGACTTGGCAGATATTTATGGGCAGGGCGAAGCCGAAAAACAGATGGGTGCCATTCTGAAACAGTATTCGCGTCATAAGCTGGTGATTTCTACCAAAGTCTTTTGGCCCATGAGCGATGATGTGAATGACCGCGGTTTATCGCGCAAGCACATCATGGAAAGCATCGAAAAAAGTTTGCAACGCCTCCAGACTGATTATGTGGATATTTATTTTTGCCATCGCCCCGACCCAGAAACGCCGATTCGGGAAACTGCCCAAACCATGCACGACCTCATCGAACAAGGTAAGGTGCTGTATTGGGGAACTTCCGAATGGGAAGCGTGGCAAATTGCCGAGGCTTATGAGGTATGTCATCGGTATGGTTGGCATCTGCCCAAAACTGAACAGCCACAGTATTCGATGTTATGGCGCGAAAAAGTAGAAAAACAGATTTTGCCCGCGGCTGCACCGCGTGGGATTGGCATTGTTCCTTGGTCGCCGTTAGCAATGGGGATGCTGACGGGCAAATATGATGAGGGTGTGCCGGAAGATACCCGCTTTTCCCGCGAACCGTGGGCAAAAGACCGTTATTTAAACGAAGCGAATGCGGCAAAAGTGCGCTCTTTAAAACCGATTGCCGATGAATTAGGCATTACCCGCGCTCAATTGGCATTGGCATGGTGCTTGCGTCATCCGAATGTGAGCAGCGTCATCACGGGTGCTACTCGCCCGGAACAAGTCGAAGATAATGTTAAAGCGGCAGAAGTAGATTTGAACGAAGCCATGATTGCCCGCATTGAAGCAATTCTCACTGGGGCAAATGTATAGGCATTGCAGGTACAATAGGCAAAAATTGCACTATTCAGGAGAAAATAACATGGATTCACAATTTGTCTACGATTGGATGGCACGCGACGGCATTGTCGCCGGGATGCGTGGCGATTTTCATCCGGCGGTGGCGCTGGAACTGGTCGAAATTTTGATGGATGAGGGCATCCATATCTTTGAATTTACGATGAATTCGGTTGAACCGATTGAAGCCATGCAAGCCGTCAAAAAACAGTTTGGCGATAAAGTGTGTGCCGGCATGGGAACGGTCTTAAATGTGGAAACTGCCAAACGGGTGTTAGGGGCAGGGGCTAATTTTGTTGTGTCGCCTTCGTTTCAGCCGGATGTGGTCGAAGCTATCATGAAACCGGACATTTTCATCGCGCCCGGCGTTATTACCCCGACTGAAGCCGTGAATGCGTGGAGCATGGGCGTGAAAATGCTCAAAATTTTCCCGATTGGCACATTGGGGTTGGATTATTATAAAGCGATTTCTGGACCTCTAAATCACATCAAATTCATGTGCAATGGGGGCATGAGTGCTGATAACGCGGGTGAATTTATCAAAGCAGGTGCAGTGACAGCAGGGATGGCAGCATGGCTGACGGGTGATGGCACATGGACAGAATCCAAGTTGCGTTCTCGCGCCCGGCTGGTCAAAAATGCTATCGCTGTCGCTCGCGGCGAAGAATTAACCACACAAGAAGCGTAATAGCTTTTAGCAATCAGCTTTTAGCAATAATTTTTCAGCCCATCGCATTAATAGCAGATTGTTGTAGGGGCGCGATATATCGCGCCCTGAACCTACACGACATTTTTTGACTGACAACATAAAAAACAGTTTAATCCGCAAATGTCCAATCAGGCAGTGGTTCGCGGCGCGTGCGCCATTCTGCCGGGATGCTGTCTTCTCCAACATACAGCGCGATAATGCCGCCAACCATCGCGCAAGTGGTATCCACATCGCCGCCGCCCGATGCCGTGTGCCAAAAAGCATCCACATAATGATCCAGATATTTGCCAGCGTTATATAACACGAAAGGCACTGTATCTTGGGCAGTCACTTTTTGTCCGTTGCCAATTTTCTCGACGACATCCACAACAGAACTATTTTCGGGCAACTCACGGGCAGCAATACAGCCTTGTTTTACCACCCCATCCGGAATAAATGGCAGCACTTTTTCGATAAATTCGGCATAGGTCGGTTTGGGTTGTCCACGTAATTGCCACGCGATAGCTGCGGCAGCCGCCACCACAATGCCGCCTGCAATGCCTTCGGGATGAGCATGGGTGATTTCTGTCGCTAGGCGGGCATTTTCAATCAGCGCATCCATATCATCGGCAAAATACGCCCCTAATGGTGCAATCCGCATCGCACCGCCATTGCCAAAAGACCCACCGCCGAAAAGCTGTTTGCTTAAATCGCGCCATTCACCACCACCACGGATTTCGCTTAAGAGGCGGCGTGCGCCGGCACCATAACCACGACTGCGCTCATAATATTTGGCGAAATGCTGTGCCAATGCTTCTTGCTCGATTTTGCCGTAGCGCCGCAAGATAGCATAAATTGAGAGTGCCATGTTGGTATCATCAGTGAAGTGCCACTGTTGCACATTCGGAATGCGGCGTTCTATAGCCCGTTCTGGTTTAACGGGCTGCATTTCCAAAAAACCACCCAGCGCATCAGCAACAGATAACCCTTCTAGGGATAATCTTGCTCGCTGCAAACGTGTTTCAGGTGAATCTGGCATTAAGGCGACTCCGTTGATTCAGCATCGGGTTCTGTGAGTGTTTCAGGATGCGACATAAAAAATTCCCAAATGGCATCTTCCATCGTCCCGACTTTATCCTCTTTCAAAATAACGAAGATATTTTGGGGATAGGCATGGGGAAAATCGAACAGGGCGTACATCAACACGGCTGCGCCAGCGCGGCAGCGGGTAAATGAATCTAGCACCACTCGCGTCGCGCTGCCCGATGCTGTCCGGTTGGTCACACCGTCCGGGCGTGAACAACCAAAGAGTCCTGTATAAAAATCCATCATTTGTTGAGACGAATAATTCAGCAAAAAGCGCCCATCGGATTTAAACGTGGCATCGCCCGCCCACGGGAAAATTTCATCGTTAGTTGCCCGCACCAGCAATAGCGGCAGCGGCGACATCTGCATACAATGTTCTGCGAGTAAATTATTCATCGCGCCAATAATCACTGCCACGCCTGCCAATTTATCGCCATGTTCGCACATCGTCCGCTGCGCCAACATACCCCCATTGGAGAGACCCAATAAATAGACACGCTCGGCATCCACCGCATATTCAGTTGTGAGTTGGTCAATGAGCAGTGCCAACAAATCCCAATCGTTGGTGTATAAATCTTCAGGATGCAGTTGTTCCGGGTCTAAATAACCCCAACTATTTTGAACGCCCTGCGGCGCAACCAAAATCGTACCGGTTTTATCTGCCAGACGCCGATAACCCGTAAACGCCAGAAATTCTTGTGCTGTGCCACCAGAGCCATGCAGCAAAATTACCACTGGCGCCGGGGTATCGGCATCATAATTTTCTGGCAGGGCAACCCAATATTGGCGGTCACGCCCTTCAAAGGTCAGTGTTCCGGTAAGAAAATCAGTATCTTGGGCGTGGAGAGAAATGATGAAGACGAATAAACCGAGAAAAACCACTATTTTTTTAAACATAAGAAACCTCAAGATGCGCCATTGAACCAATGCTTTATAACGTGGCACAGGCTTATGAACTTTTGATGAACTCTTAGGCATCCAATTGGCGGGTTCGCATCTGATAATCTATACCCCGAATCGCAATCACACCAGCAAGAATCGGCAACCACAAAAAGCCCACACCCACATACCCCAATTCCATTAGGAATAATTGATTGTATTCCAGTGTTCCTACCAAGGGCAGCGAATAGCCTAAAATCGTCATGCCCACAAACGCAATACCAGACAGCAGCAACCACAAGGGATGCAACGGCGTAGGGGGAAGATGCGCGGTCAGCACCATCGGCGCTTTTTCGTTGCGCCGGAACCATAAAATCCCGACACAAACCCCAACTAGCGTCAATGTCAGCCCCAACGCTGCCATATTGAGCGCACTTTGTAACACGCGAACAATGAATAGGAGCGACAACGCCAACAACAAAAACAAGCCGCCCACAATCGAAAGTTTGAAATCAGCCGGGGTGATAGAGGCTTTTATTTGCCGCGCTAGTGTAAAAAATAATAACCCAAATGCCACAGGCACGGCAGCATAAAAAAACATCGTCAGTAAATCAACCGCTTGGGTAAACAAGGGGCTGAATACAGGTGTCCAGCGCATCCATGTTCCCCAATAAAACCCTGTCCATGCCATGCCCGCCACCAATACCCGCCGATAGCGCGGCAAATGCCCGGCAGTCAGCACCAAAAAAATACCAAAGCCGACTGCCGCGCCCAAATTATGCCCGCCCAAAGTTCGGGAAATTAATGTGCGCGGAAAATCGGCTAACGAGACTTGGGGTGTAATCAGCAAACCCGCGATAAGAGCATAAATCGCCACTGCCGCCATCCCATCATAGACATCCCGAATGCGATAGCGCACGCACACATCCAACAGCAGCGTTGCCAGCAGCACATAACCGATGCCGTGCAGCAGCCATTCTTCAATGGGGCGCGTTTGGATGTCCGCCCACAACAGCACATCTGAGCCGAACAGCAGCAACGCCGCTAGCGATAAGCGCAGCAGCCACACAGCCAAACGCGATGCAGCCGTCAAGCTGATAACTCCTCACGCATGGCTCGCACGATTTGCAGAGTGCTATTGAGAGCTTTATCCGCGCCGGGCAAGGTATTGTTCCACAGGCTGAATAATACACCCGCAATTTTGCCATCGCGGATAAGTCGCCGCAGCGTAGCAATCGTCGTTGCCAAATCAGCACCACCTGCCGCCGGATAACTCATGGCAGGCATATCGTCTAATTTGACTACATCGGTATCAAAATGAATATACAGCGGCTTATTCGGCAAAGGATGAGTCAACAATTGGTCAAGTTGGGGCAAAAAAGCCAACTTACTAGCACACAGATTTTCGCCTTCTTGGGGGTCAAGATCGCGGGCATCGGTAATCATCACATCTTGTTCGGCTACGGGCGTCAACCCAATTGCTGATAGCCATGACTGATTGCCGCGCCCCACTAGCGCCGCCAAAGGCATTCCCCCGGCGAAACCACTAGGGGTCGTTTCGGGCGTGTTGAAATCGCCATGCCCGTCGTACCACACGACAGCAGGTTGCTGCTGTTCCAGCCCTTTCATCGCGCCTAAACAAGAGGTGCAATCCGCCGCAAAAATGAAGGGCAATTTGCCCGGATGTGCCGCGATTGTCGCCGCTAGGCTTTTGTTTGCCGCCGTCAACGCATCAGGAACATCCGTGAAATCGGGCGTAATATCTAACCATGCCGCGCCCATTTCTGCCGCAATGCCGGAATTTTTGATGGCATCCACTGACCCGGTGTAGCCTGTTTTTTCACCGAGCCAGTAGGGAACACCAATACAAATCAAGTCGGTCATCTTAGCGACCCGGAATGAGCAGCGATTGTCCGGTATAGATGGCATTCAAATTCAGCAAGCCATTCGCCTGTGCAATCGTGTAAATATTCACGCCGAATTCAGAGGCGATGGCGAACATATTATCCCCGGCTTGCACGGTGTAACGCCCATTAACCACGCGGCGCGGCAAAATAGGACCCGGCACAGTCGGTTGGGTCGGGGTGGTGGGTGTGGGTGTAATGACGGGACCACCTGTGCCAAAACCGGGCGCGGGAATCGTCAAAATTGTTCCAGCCAAAATATAGTTGGGATTGGATAAATTATTGGCAGCGGCGATAGCTTGCCACGTTGTGCCGTAACGTTCAGCGATGGTGCGTAATGTTTCGCCGGTATCTACGATATGCCGCACCGGGAAAGTAATGGGTCCACCAATCGGCGGCAGATTCAGCACTTGCCCCGGTACAAGATTACTTTGATTGGGAATTGTGTTCACGCTGACCAATGCTTGCACCGTCGTATTGTAGCGAATGGCAATATCCGACAAGCGTTCTCCAGCTTTCACCGTATGTGTGCGCGGCGGCGTGAGTCCCCCGATGGGGATAATCAGCACTTGCCCGCGTTGAATACGATTCGGGTCAATAATGCCATTGCGAATGAGAATAGCATCTACCGTGACGTTAAAAGCATTGGCGATGCGCTGAATCGTATCGCCGGGTTGCACGGTATAACTTTGTTCCTGAGCAAAAACCGTCATGGTGCTAAACAGCACCAGCAAAAAGACCACCATTTTTAGCCAAAAGTGCTTCTTAAACACGATATGTCTCTCCCAGAATAGCACGGAAAATCATTATCATTATTGTAACGCATTCCGCTAAAAAAGCGCGTTTTTGGTCTTAAACCAGCACCGTATTTGGGTCAATGATGTATTGCCACCAATTATGCGCGATGCCGTGTGACTCGCCCAAAATATGCGGGAAATGGCGAAACCACCACAGATGATGCAGCCGAATCGCGCCACTGCCCCATTCGCTGTCATCCACAAGGCGCGGCACACCGTTTAAATGGGGAAAGTTGTACCAAGTGTCGCAACGACTCAGCACTTTTTTCGGATTGCCCCAATCATAATCGCGGTCACTATTGGGCGCGAAATGCACATTGCCGCATTCGGTCACATCGCCGGGATGCGATTTAGCGCACTTCATGAAGCGTTCCCACAAATTGGCATCGCCTTTGATATTCTCGTAAAGTTTGAACAGAATCGATTCAGCACGATGCCCCAAATCTTCCAGCATTTCGCCCACGCCGCGTTCAAAATTAAAGCCCATAATCACGAAGCGCCGTTGGGCATGTTCTGTGCCAGCCAACGCCGGGGCATTACACCAAAACGCGCCGGGTCCGCCCATGATGGATTCATAATAGCCACCATAGGGATGCCCAAAAAGCCACACTTCGTCTATCGCGCCGCTGTTGATTTTTTGAATAATCTGGAACTCGCGCACAATTTCTAAGTAATCCACACCGTCGGGGTCATGGAAAGTACGGTTGCGCCAAGCGTCTAAATAACTTTTTTCGGTATACCGGAATTTATCGCGCTTAACCGGATAGCCATCCACCGCCACGCTTTCGACAACTTCGTAATTGGCATACCCATAGGTACACCAGCGCACATCATCCATATAAGCGCGTGCCAAATCCACTGGGCGATACCAATGAAAATATTCGCGGGCAGTTTGCCGATTTTCTGTTTGGAAAACCGGATTATGCGAAATCATCAACACTTTGCGCGTGATAGGTGCCGGCAATAATGCCGGGTCAGTCTCATGCCCATACGCCGGGCGTGGGCGACTGCGTGGGTCATTCGGGTGGTCAGGTGGCGTGGGGAATTTTTCGTTAATTTCTTTCATGATTCATCATCTTCGTCTATGAACAAATCGGCAATGTTGATGCTTGGAGTCGGGTTTTTATCTTCTCAGGAATAGCCATCGTGACCCCCTTTATTCAGCACGACATTTTCAGGATGTAGCCCAAGCGCAATGCTGCGCGTTCTACCAGTTGTTTGGCGCGGGCAAGTGCCTCCTCTAAGGACATAGGTTTATCCATGATGGGCAGCACCGCCTGAAAACCTGCATCATGCAGCATAAAATCATCAGCATTCAAACTACCGGCAAAAGCAATCGTTGGCACATTATATTCACGGGCAACACGGGCGATGCCGTGCGGCGTTTTGCCATGTATCGTCTGCGAATCGAGTTGTCCTTCGCCCGTAATCACCAAATCGGTATCCGCCAATTGAGCGCGGAAACCACTTTGTTCCAATAAAAGTTCCACGCCCGATTGAATGCGCCCACCCAAAAATGCCAATAAGCCCGCCGCCAACGCCCCGGCAGCCCCACCGCCTTCTGTATGACTAACATCAATGCCGTGCCAGTGCTGAATCTGTTTGAAATAATGAATTAAGTGGCTCTCCAAAATCGGAATATCGTTAAATGTTGCCCCTTTTTGTGCGCCAAAAACTGCTGCCGCGCCGTCTGCCCCTACCGCAGGATTATCAACATCGGAAGCGATAATAATGTCAACCTGCTGCCAGCGTGGGTCAAGCTGATTGGCATGGAGGCTGATAATGCTGGCTAATCCAGCATTACCGGGCGCAATCGGCTTGCCATGCTCATCCGCAAAATAAACGCCCAATGCTTGGAGGGCGCCGGCACCACCATCTACGGTTGCGCTGCCGCCCATACCAATGATGAAGCGCGTTGCACCGCGTTCTAGCGCGTGCTGCATCAATTGCCCTGTGCCATAAGTCGTTGCCAAAAACGGATTGAGTTCATGGGGTTTGAGCAGTTCCAAGCCGGATGCCAGCGCCATCTCAATCACGGCAGTTTTGCCAGCATCCAACAAGCCATAATCCGCCTGTATGGGGCGCATCAGTGGGTCAGCCACCGGAATAGTGACCCGTTCCCCGCCCGCCACCAAAAATGCTTCCAGCGTGCCATTGCCGCCATCAGCAGCGGGCATCAATTGAAGTTCCGCTTGTAACCCTGATTTTTTTAAGCCACGCGCCATTGCTTCGGCGGCTTCAAAAGCTGTGAGACTATGTTTGAAAGCGCCCGGCGCAATCAAAATTTTCACGGGTTGCCCTCCAGCCACACCACATCGGTAATGCTGCCTTCCGGGTGAGCAGTAATCGGGCGAGTTGTGCTAGTTTGCAGGTCGTAGCCAAAAATCTGCTGGATACCTGTTTCCGGGTCAACGGCTGTAAACGCCATTTCCTGTTTATCCGGGCGGATGACCGCTTGTGGGAAATTCAAAGGAATTTCTGTCATTACCCGTTTGACTTGATTGGTAACAAAATCGGAATAGACGAGGGTATCTTTGCCGGCTGCCAACAACAGCGTGCCATCACGACTCCAGATTAAGTCCCACGCCGCTTCCAAACTAGCACGGGAGCTAGCCGGGTTATCGGGGATGCTTTCAGTATTATCAATCAGATTAGTTGAGCCTAGCAAATATTGCCCATCATATTGCCCACCATTCAAGAATGCCAATTGGTTACTGGTGGGGTTATGAATCGGCGCAAAGTTGCCTTCGTACCCGCCGCTGTATGCCATAATCGCCCGGCGTCCGCTGGTTAAATCCCAAGCAAAAAGGTCTTTGCCGCCCCCCGCATAAAATAAAATCGTCCCAGCCTGATTAAACGTGAGACCACGAATATCCGGGCTTTGGAATGGCACAATCACGCGCTGATTGTTGCCAGCCGGGCAATCATTCGCGCCGATATAACTTGCCAGATACAAATCACCCGGCTGACCCAGCAACCCTGCCGCAAAAAATGCCAGCGATTGGCTATCCGGCGTCCATGTTACATAGCGCACATCATTAAAGCCCAAGCACGACACTTGCTGCGTATATGTTCCATCCAAATTGCTGATATACACTTCGCGGGCGCTGCCACTACCGGGCGCAACATATGCTAAAAGCTGGTTATCAGGCGATACGGTTAAATCGGTAATCGGTCGCCCCACGCCAAAACTGACGAGAATTTTGCCTTCTGTGCCGTCGCCATTAATGACCGCGATCGCATCCTGATTATAAATGTAATAAAGTCTGCCTGTCGCGCTAAAACCGGGCGGTGTCGGCGTCGCTGGCACTGGTGTAATGGTCGGTTCAAGAGTCGGCGGCGTGGTCGGCGTAAAGGTCGGCAGCAGCGTTGGCACAAGGCGCGTATTGGTTGCCGTGGGGATATTGGCAAGCGCGGTCTGGGTCGCAATCGCGTCCAGATTCACCAGCGTTGGCAGCGGTTGCGTCGGAGATGTTTGGCAGGCTGTCAATACACATAGCAGCAGCCCAAAACAGCGCAAAAATCGTATCATGCCACTTTGCTCGAAAAGTAGGGTTAATAATCTCACTTGATTATACTGTGCCAATGGGTGAATGCTACCGTCTGACGACGCTTGCCCAACGTTGTCTTAGTGCCAGACACGATATAGGCTATAATAGAGTCATTCAAAATCACGCTATCCGTTTGGAGAACGCGAATGGACAACAAATTGAAATGGTTATTTTTGCTCAGTCTCGGCGTGCTGTTCGCATTTTTACCGGCGACATTGGCACAACAGCCCGCTACTACGGAAGAACCTGCCGGGGCGTCTACCCCCCTCATTCCGTTGATTCCGCTGTTGGCACAGCCCACCCAAGGCACCAGCGCCCAACCGAGTTTACCGGGTGGGCAACCCGCGCAGCCGACCCTCGCTACCACGCCTAGCAATAGCACCACACCTGCCGCTGCTACGCCCCAAACCAACACCAGCACCACCAGCGGCGGCGACTCTTGCCCAACATTGGTACAAGATGGCTTCAATACGACGCCGATTATTTGTGACCCACTTAACCCCGGTGAGGCATGTATCGGTAATGGCGTGGTCGAAGCCGCCCCACGTTCCGAAAGCCCAGATTTTGGCTTCGGGCAGCCCGGCGATAGAGCCGGTTTCACCGAATTGAGCGAATTGCAACTGCGAACCCTCGATACAGACAGTCGGGCATGGACAATCGTGAAGGCGCTGCTGCCCCTCAATACCACCGACGATAGTCCATCTGTAGAAGCCACATTGGTCATCTTTGGGGATGTCACCATTGCCGATGCAGGCGAACAAGCTAGCAGTGGTGCCCGCAGCGCCGTAGTATTGGCAACCAATGGGATGAACGTCCGCGATACACCCAACGAAACTGGCACGCCCGTTTGGCAGCTTGCCCCCAATGAAACCATCACGGTCACGGGTAGAACAGTTGATAACAATTGGATTCGGATGGAAATTCCGAGTCGTTTTGGGGGTGTCGGTTGGGTGTATGCGCCTTTCATTGATGTTGAAGGTGGCGCAGAAACTCTCCCATTTGTCACGGTAGATTCGCCGCGCCCCAGTTTTGACCCACCCGAATATGGGGCAATGCAGGCGTTTAGCTTGTTAAGCGCCCTAACGGATGCCGCTTGCACAGGCACACCCGATAGCGGGGTACTGCTGCAATCGCCTTCTGGGGTGGCTTCCAGCGTCAAACTGCGGGTGAATGATGTCGAAATTTTCGTTAATGGCACTATTTTTATTCAGGCACAAGCTAGCGCCAGTTTGCTGGTGAGCGTTTTGGAAGGCGAAGCCAGCATCACCGCCAATGATACGACGGTAACGGCACGCGCTGGCGAACAAGCCGCAGTTACGATGGGACCCAATTTAGAACCATCGGGCGCACCCACCACTGCCCCATTTGATAGCGCCACCCTGCAAATTCTGCCATTCACTTTGCTGCCGCGTCCGTTTGTGTTGGGCGCGAATATTGTGGGCAACTTGCCGCAAAATACCGAGTCAGGTGCGGCAAACATTCCGCAAGGCAGCGGCGAACCCGTAGATGCTTTCCCGCTGCAACCTGCGGCAGCACCCACCACTGCCCCTACCTGCTCGTTGACTTCCCGCGATGGCGCAACCAAAAATATTCGGCAAATTCCGAGCATTAATGGCGGCATCAGCGGTTATTTGCAACCCGGTCAAGCCGTTGAAGCCACCAATGTCGGGCGCGATGCCGATGGTTTCTCCTATCGGTGGTATCAGACTGCCCAAGGGTGGCTGCGCGAAGACACGGTGAATCTGTCGGATGGCTGTGCTGCTTTAAGCGGGAATACTGCTCCCGCCCCCTTCATTCCGACCCCCACGCTCGTGCCGTTGGCATCTGCCACACCAGTCGGGGCTGCACCTGCTGTCGCATCGGGTCCCAGCGTCGTCGTATCTGGCTTGCCGAATTTGACTGAGCTTTGCACGGGGACGGGCAATTACAGCACCTCATTAACAGTCACCAGCGAAGAATTATCCTTCCTATTAGGGACAACTTGGACGGCAACACCGGGGACTGTCTTAAGTGTTGTCATAAGTGGTGCGATTTTCCGGGGGGAATATGGTGATTTTATCCGGTTAGTGGATAGTGCTGGCACAACGTTGATTGGTTCTGGGCAGCAACAAGCGATTCGTTTCACTTTCACCCAGCCCACTACCTTTACCGTCAACCTATCCTCATCCAAGGGAACCTTCGTCATTATCTCGCTGAACTGCGCCGCTGCCTAAGAGAATTTCAAACGTATTTGTAACACCCGGTCATATTTCCGGGTGTTTTTGTTTCTTCAGCATTTGGATTGTGCTAGAATTGTGAAACATGCATAAAATTATTAAAAATTCACAGGTTTTCCATATAAACTTATGTAAATGATTCATCATCGTTTATTAGCTTGAACAACGGCTGTCTAGTTGTGCCAATGGGGCGACCTATGAGTGTTCTGCCAACCAATGAAGATTTTGCCAACGAAGTCAAAGCCGATAGGCTGAAAATTTTATACCAATTTACGGCAGTTTTTTGTGTGTTTGTGTTGATGTTTATCATCACCTTTGGCGCGGTGCAGTCCGATAGAAATTCGAGTACACTGAGCGTCGCTATGGGGTTAGGAACGGCGTTGACAGGTTGTTTTGTGGCGCACCAACTGCTGCGACGCAATCGGCTGACGATGGCAGCATGGGCATATGCGCTGGGTGGTGGTTTGGGGGCAGGGTTATTGTTATATACCGGTAATCCCACCTCGCTACAAATTATTCCTTTTGTTTTTCCGGTGATTGTGTTTATCGTCGGGTTGTTGTTATCCCCTAGTAATACTTTTTTGATGGCGGGTGTCGCCGCCGTTATCATTGTGGTTGCACCTGTCTTGAATCCAGCCTCTGGGCAAGATTTAGTCCCCTCCGAACATCAGGCATTCGCTATTTTTCTGATGTTCGTCAGCGCCATCCTAGCAGCACAAGTCACAGGCGAACTGTATCAAATCACAGAATGGGCGTTAAGCAATTATCAGCGCGAGCGCCGCACCAACGAAGAATTGTTTGAAAAGCGTCAAGCATTACAACTCAGCCTGAAGCGCAGCGAGATTTTGGCAGAGCAATTGCAAAGTACCAATAGCGAATTAGAAACCGCTTATGCCGCTGCGGAAGAAGCCAAGAATTTCCGTGGGCAATTTTTGGCGAATATGAGCCATGAATTGCGAACCCCGTTAAACGCTATCATTGGGTTTAGCGAGACCATGTTGCAATTCCCCATTATGTACGACAACGAATCGCTGCCGATGCCCTATGAAAAAGACTTGGGGCAAATTTATAACAGCGGACGCCAATTGCTGCATGTTATCAACGATATTTTGGATTTGGCGAAGGTAGATGCGGGCAAACTGGAAATCCATATGAGTGTTGTGGATGTGAAGCCCGTTATCAACGCTGTCATTTCAACCGCCAAAGGCTTATTGGGCAACAAAGTTGTTAAGCTGGAACAAGACCTGCTCGACCCGCTGCCGCAAGCGTGGGCAGATGAATCGCGGCTGCGCCAAGTCTTGCTGAATCTCTATAGCAATGCCTGCAAATATACCGATGCTGGCTATATTCGTCTCTTTGTTCGCCTGCACCCAGACGAAATTGAATTCAGTGTCCAAGATACCGGGGTAGGGATTGACCCCGAATTCCATGATAAATTGTTCCAAGAATTTCAGCAGGCACGCCATTCTGGGCGCGATGCTCGGTCTGGTTCTGGCTTGGGGTTGGCAATTTCCAAACAGCTTGTCACCCTCATGGGCGGGCGCATCTGGATGGATAGTCACCCAGGGGTTGGCAGTACCTTTTCTTTTACGGTTCAACTTCATACCGGGCAGGAAAAACCACAATCTGCCACGGCTAACGGTTTTAAAGCCGTAAATAGTGTGCTGTTAGCTGGTCAGGAGGCGGGACGATGAGAATTCTGTACGTCGAAGATAATCCAGCAAACCTATTCTTGATTCGGCGCGTTGCCAAAATCGGGCAGCACGAAGTCATGAATTATATTGATGGCGAAGAAGTGCTGCGAAAAATTGATGTTGCCAAGCCCGATTTGATTTTGATGGACATCCAATTGGCAGGAGATATGACCGGGTTGGATGTGGTGCGCGAACTTCGCAAAAAAGGCTATACACTGCCCATCATTGCTGTCACGGCTTATGCCATGGTCGGCGATAGAGAACGCTGTTTGGAAGCAGGTTGCGATGATTATGTTGCCAAGCCATTGCCAATCAATCGCATGGTTGAAATCTTTGAAACATATCAAAAAGATGTTGACGCCGCGGAAAAACGCCGGACGGAGACCCAAGAAGCCGCTTCAGTAGCTACGGAGGTTGCCGCTGATGATGCCCCAACATCGCGCACTGCCGAAATTTTAGCCATTGCCGCCTCTGCCTTGAGAACCGATACCGTGCCGACAATCAATCAACAAGAGGATGTGGCACCCGCTACACTCACACTTGCGGCGCATTTATTTGACGACCATAATACATCCGATGTTGATACTCCTATCGTACCGGCTGGGGAGAAAAATACTGTCCGCGAGGAGAACAAAGAGGAGAACAAAATTGAGGAGAAAAAACGCGCTACCAGTGAAACGGTCTCGGTCTTGGTAAAACCCACTGCAAATAATAATGATTAGATAAATTTTGTGAGGTCATCTTATGAGCGAAAAAATTGCCTTAATCGTAGAAGATACAGAAGCGAATCGCATTTTTTTTGAACGCTTAATCACGCAAGCGGGTTTCACGGTCAAAAGTGCTACCACCGGCGGCGAAGCCCTCAAAATTGCCAACACTATTGAGCATCTGGCATTGGCGCTGATTGATATGGAAATGCCGGATACGAATGGGTTAGATTTAACGTTGCTGATGCGCCAAAAACACCCTAACGCTTGCTTGATTGTGGCGACGATGCATGATGAATATTCGCTCATCGAGAGTTCGTTTGCGCGGGGCTGCGATGTGTTTCTGGTGAAACCACATGGCTTTATGGAATTGTTCAAACGGCTGACAACACAAGGTGCCGCTGGTATACGCAAAGCGGGTCCCATTGTTATTGACCAGTATGGTCCGCATGAATTCAAAATTGTTTCTAGCTAATGCGATGTTACCCCAAAATCGTCAGACCGCCGGATTGGACGGTGTAGTGTAAATCATGTCCGGCGGCAGGTTCGCCATCTAAATCCATCCCGCGTGCCGAACCATCCCCTGTGATTCGGATAGTATGAGCGCGGGCTGTCATCACCGCCGAGTTATAAATATGGGTGCCATCGTATGCGGTTTGCAATGCCGTTAGCAACCGGATTCGGGACACACCCATCACCACAATCACATCCAGCAAACCATCATCAATCACAGCTTCTGGCGCTATTTTGATGCCCGCGCCAAAATAGCGTCCATTCGCCACCGCTACCAAATAGACGCTGCCTTCATACCAAATTTGCCCATCCAGTTCGATGCGTACATTATCCGGCTGATATTCCAAAATCGCCCGAACCGTCGCTAGCAAAAATGTCCAAGGGCGGCGTTTGTTCATGGATTCAACGCGCTGCACCACATCATGGCTAATGCCCGCGCTGGAAATATTCAAAAAATAGCGTTGTTCATCATCATAGCGCACATGCCCCACATCAATCGGGCGCACAGGTGCTTGTGCTAGCCAATCGAGTGCTTGGTGCATATTTAACGGCATCCCCAACCCCCGCGCCCAATCCTGCCCGGTTCCCGCCGGGAGTGCGCCATACACCAGCGGATTTTCAGGATAGACACGATTATGCTGTACAATCGAATTGATAACACTGTGATTCGTGCCATCGCCTCCCACTGAAATCACCCGCGAGATGCCCGCTTGTGCTGCCTGTTGGATATGTTGCGAAATTTCAGCGGCATTGCGCGTGACGACCACCTGAGGCTTGCCAAACCTCGCCACAAATTCGGCTTCAATGGCGTGCCATTCACTGACTGCCGCGCCACCAGCGGCATGAGGGTTTATCAAAACAAGATAAGAAGACATAGTGATTTTTGTTTACCCGATGAGCATAAAATCGTTATTTTTTAGTAGGGTCGAGGCATGCCTCGACCCTACCCGCAAATCCAAATTAAACTGACTTCCAAAAAGAACACCCCTAAATCTAACGCACAATCGGGCATATCACAACTTAAAACCAAACAGGGCGCTGAAGATTGCGCCCTGAAGATATTTTTTTATTTTGCTGAACAGTTACGCCCGTGCGGTATAATCGCCCGTGACAAGCCATTTATAGGTGGTCAATTCTTCTAATGCCATAGGTCCGCGAGCGTGGAGTTTTTGTGTGCTAATCGCTACTTCTGCGCCCAAACCCAAGGCGCTGCCATCAGTGAAGCGCGTACTGGCATTGATATAGACTGCCGCTGAATCCACCGCGTTCAGGAATATTTCAGCATTGTGGCTATCTTCGGTTAGGATGCCGTCGCTGTGCTGTGTGCTGTGCTGGCGAATATGGTCTATGGCGTCTTCCACACCAGAGACAACTTTTATACCCAATGTCAGCCCCATCCATTCGATGTCAAAATCATCGTTGCCTGCCAGCGTCACGCGGTCATCATCCAGCAGTTTTAAGGCAGCCGGGTCAGCTTTGAAGACGACACTATCTTTGCCCAAATTTTCGACCACACGCGGCAAAAATTCAGCCGCAATTTTTTCATGTACCAGCAGCGTATCCAGCGCATTGCACACGGCGGGGCGCTGCGTTTTGGCGTTATGAATCACGGGCAGCGAAGCGTCTAAATTGGCGCTGGCATCTACGAACAGATGGCAAATGCCAATGCCGCCGATAATCACCGGAATGGTGCTATTTTCGCGGCAAAAATTGTGCAGGCTGTTGCCGCCACGAGGGATAATCATATCAATATAGTGATGCAATTTGAGCATCTCCAGCACATATTGACGATCCGTGCTGGCAATATATTGGATACTATCGGCAGGAATATGATGCTGTTCCAGTGCCAATTGCAACACGCGCACCAATTCTAAATTGGTATTCAATACATCCGAACCGCCGCGCAGAATAGTCGCATTGCCCGTTTTTAGCGCCAGCGTGGCAATGTCTACGGTAACATTCGGGCGCGACTCATAAATCGTACCAATGACCCCCAATGGCACGCGCCGTTTTTTGACGAGCAAGCCATTCTCTAAAGTGCGTTGGGCAAATTCTTCGCCCACTGGGTCGGGCAATTCTGCCACTTTGCGAACATCCGCGATGATGCCGGGCATTCGTTTCGCCAAATCCAGCCTATCCCGAATCCAGATGGAGTCAGTGCCATTGGCATAAGCCGCATCTAAATCAAGCTGATTCGCCGCTAAAATTGCTGGCGTTTCTTGTTCCAGCAAATCGGCAATCGTTAGCAATGCCGCGTTTTTTTGCACCGTCGTCAGCGCCGCTAATGCATAACTCGCTGCACGGGCGCGTTTGCCCATGTCGGTTAAATTCAATGTTTGGGTGGGTGTGGCGAGCATGTGGCTTTGTCCTTTTAGCAAAAAATTAGTCTGTTTCAATGTTGTGTTTTTTGATGAGGTCATAAAAAAGTTCAATGGCTTGCCAAGAAATTTTGTCCTTGTCTGGGCTGTGATCATCGAAAAATTTGTAAGTCAGATTGTGCCAACCCTCGAAAATATAACGTGTTCCATCCAAAACACTATATCCAAGAGGTACACTATACCAACTTTCGGCAGGCCAAAAATACGTTTGCATAAAATCCCTAATAGATTGCCACTTGTCTTTTGATAGCTTCCAATGCTGAGTTTTTACAGGCACCGGAGAGTAACTTTCGCCCAAGCCTTCGCTAAAAACAGTTTCAATAGTTGTTGGCGTTGACCATATTCGCAATGACAAATATTGTTCAAATGAGGGCATGGCAATAAAACGATATGCTTCGGTAATCTGCTCTGTCTCAGCCCAATGGCTCAATGAATACTCGTGGAGAGCAGTAATATATTGTGAATCAGAACGAACACTTTTTTTTGCGAGGTTGAACGCAGATTCATGATGTTGTTCTGCTGAAATAGGTTTCTGCAATAAAGGATGTAAATTCTGATTAATATATTCGGATTGTTTATAATACCGTGTATAAAGCGCATCTGTCGGAAAAATAATTGGGATATTGATAGTTTCGACTGAAAACGTTGCATGGGCATTTTCCAATTGGTTTACCAGTATATCCATTTCTGGTTTTCTCTCCTCGAAAAAACGCCAGTACATTACCACTGATTTTTCTCGGTAGAGTTTTTGCAGATCATATAAACTTAATTCATTATAGCTCGGCACAGTATTACGAATAATTTTCAATACTGCTGTGCGGTTTTTTAGATCAGTATCCGACAGTAGCTTGACATAATATTCGGGTTCAGAGCTAAAACGATACTCTGGTTTCATTCGCTACCCCTACAACTCAAACTTCTCAGCATCCGGTATCGGTTCGCCAGCATACACTAGGATGATTTGGTTGCGTGGAATGCCGCGTTGCAATAATGCGTCAATCAACTTTTTATCCGTCGTATCTTCCTCAATGACCACTTTATCACCCACTACCCGCGCCAGAACTACTACCAAAGCAATATCTTCACGAGTGGGATAATCTACCGCGTTCACGGCATAGGTTTGATTCATATCATCTAACAACGGAAATAAAATCACATTCGCACCACGCCCATTGCCATATTTGGCGACTTCTTCGCGCACAATATCTATTAGGGTAGCC
>JALHOR010000037.1:19828-47806 GCA_022842885.1 Anaerolineae bacterium | reverse complement strand
GTTCGATAAGACAATGGGACCCTTGTGCTGGTCTAACCAATTGACCAACCGTTCTTGGTCTCGCCATGTAAAATCTTCCTGAGCATAACTGGTAAATGGCACATCATAGGGCGGATCTGCATAAACAAAGTCATTTGCCTCCAAATGAATCTGTGTAAAATCCCCGGATGTAAAATGCCAATTTTTTAGGGATTGTTTGTAGGGCGCAAACTCTTTGCCTGTCATATAATTGATTTGTTTATAACTACCGCAAGGCACATTAAAAAATCCTTTGCGGTTGAAACGGCACAATCCATTAAAACAAGTTCGATTCAAATAATAGAACAAAACGGCAGCTTCACGACTATCAGCATTACCATTTCGAATATAGTCATTAAATCGGTCACGGCGAGCATAAAACAAATCACAATCGTTTTCTTCAGGTGTAAAAGCGACATCATCCAAACCCAATTGTAGCCAGCGATAAAAATTAATCACATGTGGGTTAATGTCATTCAGCAATGCAACTTTGGGGTTTAAGCCCAAAGCAATACCTAATCCGCCGCAAAACGGCTCAACAAGGCGGCGGGTTTGGTTTAATTCCCATATGGGAAATAATTGCGGTATCAGCCAACGTTTACCACCAGCCCATTTTAAAGGCGGATTTAAAGACCCCATCTTGATTCACTCTACAATCTGAAATTTTCGGGCATCTATCAATTGAATACTGTTATAATCATTTATGTCTGAAAATACAAATTTCCAGAACAAATATTCTTGACCATCTTTTGCAAAAAATAAAGTGGTGATTGGCTTTTTGGTGTAAGTTGACCATTGGCGAAAAGGATAAAATAATTGCCGAATGATGGTGTTAGTGGTTTTTGCTCCTTTCGCTTCAATAAGTACCACTTGATTTCGACCTTCGTAGCCAGCATCAACCTCCGTCTGAACGCCGGAAACAGATAATGATTTCCCATTTACAGAAAAAGTGAATTCCGGCGTAAATTTTCTACCCCGTATTGTCATTACCAAACTATCATCGCCCATAAACGTCCTGACTAAACTGGCAGCATAGGCAAAATCCAAATGCTGCATTTCTGAGTTGCCGACAGTGGCAGTATCCAATCTGAAATCCAATTGAGACCGATATACTTGGGTCACGGCATCATGGTTTATCGGGGGAATATCAACATAGCCTTCACCTTGTACAATCGCATATGTGCCGTTAGCAATCGGCAAAACAAATAGATTGCGTTTTTTAAAAACGGTTGGGCGACTCTCGCGGGTGTCCTGTTTGCATAAAATACGAACTTCTTTTTCACTCGTTTTTTCTAAGTGTTTAGTCGCAGCCTTAATATCATCGGCTGCAATGATAAAAGGCTTTTCAGCAAAATCATGAGATTCGATAGAATATCGTTCAAAAATTGCATTCCACGCTATATCGCTGCTCATTATGACCTCTTTCAAATTGCGTTGCTCAGGGCATCAGAATTACAATAGGGTCTCTATTTTAATGTACTGACTCAATCAAGAGAATGATACCATGCACATCACATTTCCCGATAAAACTGTCATTATTACGGGCGCGGCACATGGCTTTGGGCGGGCAATGTGCATCGCTTTTGCAGCACGCGGCGCACAAGTGTGGGCATGTGATGTGCTGGCGGATGAATTAGACGAAACACGCGCCTTATGTGAGGCAGCCGGCGGACGCTGTGAAGTGCGCGTGGTGGATATTACGCAGCGTGCCGCCGTTTTCGATTTTGTGCACGACGCCGGAAAAACTGATATTCTGGTCAATAATGCGGGCGGCGTTTTGGGGCAAGTTGGCAGACCGTTGGAAGATGTTTCTGAAGATGATTGGCACGGCATTTTTGGCGTGAATGTGCATGGCGCGTTCTATTTTTGCCAAGCCGCCGCCCCCATGATGAAAGCCCAACAATGGGGACGCATCATCAATATTTCCAGCGGCGCAGGCTTGGGCATTAGCCTGACGGGCATTCAAGCGTATGCCGCCGCCAAAGCCGCCCTCGTCAACCTCACCCGCCAATTAGCGCATGAACTCGGCGCATGGAATATCACCGTCAATTGTATCGCACCCGGTTTTGTGCGCTCCAATGCTAATACTGAACGCCAATGGCAAAGTTACGGCACAGAGGGGCAGCAACAATTAGTGGACAGCATCGCGCTCAAACGGCTCGGCACACCGGACGACATCGCACACGGCGCATTATTCTTCGCGTCAGATTATGCCAGTTGGATAACCGGGCAAGTCTTGTCTATTGATGGCGGCAAGTAATCGGCAAAGATAAATCCGACACCGCTACCCTACCTTGCCAAAAGACAAAACGCGGGTCGAAAGCCCGGCTAAGGTCCAATAAATGCCATCATTGGCATCATCTACCCATGTAGATAACCAAGCGCGGATAGACAAAGGCGACGAGAAATTCTCCATTGTGAGTGTCGGAAATGCTTCTAAGCCGCGCGTGAAGACATCTATCTGATGCTCTGCCAACCCTAGTTGAGATACGACCTCCAACCAAGTGCTTTCTTGGGGCAGCACAACCGACACCTGCCAATCGAGGACACTGTTTTCGGCGGGATAAAGCGTATACGTCGGGCGCTGACCATGACGCTCCCATGTGTAACGGTTATCGGCGTGGCATAAAACATCTAATATATTTTCGATAGAGTCGGCTGTAAATTCCACATCGAAATGGGGCTGTTCATATTCAATGCTGCCATCCTCCCGGCGCTGATAGCGCGTGGTATCCAATGGCATTTGTTCAAAACAGATGGGCAATTTTTGCCCGCGCAGCACCGCTACTGCCTGCTGCATCGTGACTTGGGATAATGTTTTAGTCGGAATATTTAACACAAGCACTCCTTATCATGCTAGTTTTACGGCGTTGGACCGGTATAGGGTTGCGCTCTACCAACACCGTTAATAGCCGTTTCCACTTCATAGCCGCCAGTTGAAGCAGGACGTAAAGTTAGCACCATCGGCACAGACGCAAACTGAATCCAATTGCCAGTGCCAATTTTGTAATGCAGGGTTTGGGGTGTTTCCATAATGGCGGGCAAACCCGGTTTCGGTGGCGATGGCATAAAATTCGTCACGTTCACGCCCGGCGTAGTGATATTATCGTACATATCATTACCATATAGCGGCGCAGTCCCGCCGGGTCCCCAGGTTAGGCTGCCCAAAGGCACGCCGCCCCAACCCGTATTAAAATCGTCGCGTCCCAGCGTCACATGTTCGGCAACCATCACATCCGGCGTAATCGTGCCGCCGGTATTGGTATTAAGCGTGTGTTTAAAAATAAAACCATAAGTTGTGGGACCCAACGAAGCCGAATTTCCGTTTATCACTGTGCTGGCGATGCTGGTTGGCACAATCGAAGTTGGCGCGGCAGCACCCCCGCCCACAGCATTCCCAATCGCATTGCCGATTGCACCACCAGCGAGACACCCGCCGATGCCCCCAATAATTGCCCCCGGCACACCACCCAGCAATGCGCCGCCGATGCCCCCCAAAATTCCACCCGCAATCGCCCCGACTGCTGTGCCGACGGGACCGCGATTTGTGGCTGAAGATGGTGAAGTATTCGCCCGATAAATGCCAGCAACGCCACTTTTCTGCACCGTATTCAACCACTGCCCCACCACATGCTGCGCCACCGTGCGCTGCGCTGCCGGAAAACGTTCTGAGTGTTGCGACGACGATGCTATTTTCTCTGACTCAAAATGCTCTGGTTGGCGCTGTGGTATCGCTGTGCTGTGCGGTTTGCTCGTTTTTAGCACCGGGAATAAGGCTTCTGGAGAGGTAGTGTTCGGTTGGCGTTGTGGCACAGGGCGATGCTGCTGAACATATTGTTTGGTGAAGTGATTGCCATGGGTACGCTGTAAATTTGATACAATTTGCGGCGTAATCGCCCCTGTCGCAAAGTGCTTGCTTTGCAGCATTTCAGCATCCGGCGTATTTTGATAATCCGGGATTTTTTCTGGTGTTGTTGGGGAAGATGGTTCAACCGATTTAGCTGGTTGTTTGGCATGAATATGGTCACTCATAAAGTGGTACCCCTTCTCGTTGATAAGGTCAGCTTATTACAAAACACATTTCATGTCAACAAAAAGTGACTCCATACCCCCTTCGATACGGCACAACTAGGACTGAATCGCTGCTATGTGCTGTTGAATCGTGGCTTGGTCATGAGGGTGATAAGTATCAAAACGCAGCGGCAATTGGGCATACAGGTTTTCCAACACAATTTTTATGAAGTATCCGGTAATAATCAACACTAAAAAACACAATGCCCGGACACTTCGGGCATTTTTTATGTTTAAGTCGCTCGGTTTTCGTGCAATCTACGGAAATTTTGTAGAATCGTTCCCATAATCATCATCACCAATACCGCGAAGCCTATCGTTAAAACGGCATCTTGAATGACAAGCCACGCTATCAACGGTAGCGATAGCACCAAAATTTTTGACGGCGTATAAATTTTTATGGGCAACGCTGTTAATTTTTTGAGCAAGAAAATCACCAAAACCACGCCAATAAAGTAAACTAGCAATAGCAAAAATAAGACGGGATGAAACACCAATACTGCCCCGCTGGTGGTCGCCAAGCCATTGCCACCCCGAAAACGCAATTGCATCGGAAAATTATGCCCGGCGACGACTGCTAACAGTGCCAAAAATTGTTCGTGTTGGTTTATTCCCAATGCCTGCGCGATGACCAGCACGGCGACCCCTTTTAAAAAATCACCCAGACAGACAATGATAAAACCGGAAGTTCCCAACAGGCGAGCAACATTCATCGCGCCCGTTGTGCCACTACCCACCGTGCGAATATCCTGTTTGGTGCGCCATCGCACTAGATAATATCCGGTGGCAATACACCCCAAACTATAAGCAATCACCAACGCCCAGAAAAACATATTTTTCCTATCATCACATCTCGTACCCTATATTTTGCCGCACTTGCCAGCGCAAAATCAAAATATCACTACAATAAAAATAATCCTCAAATAATGAGGGGTTTGAAAATGGTTTTGTATCAATAGTTTCTAATGGGTCACACATGCCATCAACAACCGTTACATCGGATGGGATACTGTTAATCGGGGGACGTTTGTGCTTGGATTTTTGCAACACGGTGATTCCCAATCCACAACCGCCTTATGATAGTCTGGAAAAAGATGGCTTCCCGGCGCTGCTGCGGTGGTGTTGTGATACGAATATCTTGGAACAAACACAAGCCACTTATTTTGACCATGTGCATCAAACCCAACCCGATAAAACGCAGGCGATTTTTCAGCAGGCACAATGCTTACGCCACACCCTAACGCAATTGTTTACGGCTGTTGCCCAACAGCGCACTATCCCCAGCGAGGTTTTGGATACGTTGCAACGTTGGCTCTTGGACGCGCATGAACAGCAGCAAATTGTATTAGAGGGCAAAAAAGCACAGCGTATCTGGCGCGATTCACAGCATCCGGCACTGATGCTCCATCATATTGTTTTATCTGCCGAAAATTTACTTTTTTCCGATGACATCCGGCACGTCAAACAATGTCCCGGCTGTGGCTGGCTGTTTTTTGATGGCAGCAAAAACCATCGGCGTATGTGGTGCAACATGCGAGCGTGCGGCAATCGGGCGAAAAATCGGCGATTTCATCAGCGCCGCAAGCATCTCGCCAGCGCATAAAAATTCATTTGTGTTGAGCTATCTAAAAATTGGCATTATTTTTCACGCAGCACTTGCCAAACAGGCATATCTCCTTTGCCCTTGATATGGACAATGCCCCGCGATTCGCAGATAAACACATTTTGAATCAAGTCATACGTTGCCTCTGTCACTTGGATAACGCCACCTGCCCCATGTGATTCCATCCGGCTGGCAGTATTTACAGCATCGCCCCATAAATCATAGATAAACTTTTTGCGCCCGATGACCCCAGCCACCACCGCCCCAGAATTGATACCTATCCGAAAATTCAGCCGTCGCCCCTGAAAATCATGGGCTGCAACATACGCTTGCATCTCCAAAGCCATTTTGACCAGCGCGTGGGCATGGTCAGGGCGGGAACGCGGCACGCCAGAGGCAGCCATGTAACAATCACCAATGGTCTTGATTTTTTCCAAGTGATATTTTTCTATCAAACCATCAAAATAGGAAAATACTTCATTCAGTAGATTCACCAGTTCTACCGGGGTCATTTGCGCGGACATGGGCGTAAACCCCACGACATCAGCAAACAGAATACTTGCGCCATCAAAATGCTCGGCAATGACGCGATGCTCATCTTTCAGAATATTGGCAATTTCCGCAGGCAAAATATTCAGCAGCAAATTTTCGGCTTTCACTTGTTCGCCATGCAGCAAACGATATGCCATATCACGCTGATAGATAAAGTATGCCAAAGTACCGAGGATGAGCAGCGAAACACCCAGAATATTGACGATAAAAATGAAGCTATTTAGGACTGGCGGTAAGTTGATGGATTGACGCAAATAAGGTTGTAGTAATATGCTCAACACCACATTCCCCATAAATGCTACAAAAAAGAAAAATACTTGGCGAAATGTAAAAAATAGCAACCCCACCACTACCGGATATGCCAATCCCCATAAGATAATCGCCCCAGAATTGATAAAATTCCCCAAACTCAGTGACACCAGCAAATGGGAAGGCAGCACCACCACGCCTACCGCCAAAGCAAAAATCCGCGAGTTCCGATGCCCCCATAACAACAAGCCCAAATTGATACTGAAATAACTGCTAAAGCCAACATACAGCAATCCCGCCGCATATTCAGCAAAGAGCAAATATATAAACCCGACTGTAAACAAAGTCGGGGCAACAAAAAAACCAGCCACAACCTGAATTAATTTGCGAGTACGGGTTTCCTCATCATCATCCAGTAAAAAACTCCGCTGCGCGATAGTCGCCAACGGACGCAGCAAGCGATTGAAGATAAGCATAAAATGTCTCCTGATACCAGTCAAAGAGATAAGAATATTGTATTTTTCAATATATAGATAACGCAAATTAGAGCATCAATAGATGTATGGGCAACGATAAGGTGAAAAACGATGGTTTCATCAGCGGCGCAAATATTATTCGAGGGCATAATTATTAATCCAATCTTCGTAACCTGTTAAAATAACTGACATTGTAACCTGCTATAAAAAATGCTTAAATTACGCCGCCTCTGAGTAGGCGTTTTTTGCTGTCTAAAGACTGCATCTTTTCAACTGGTTATAGAGAGGATTTTTCATGATTCGTCATAAACAAACGTTGGGTGCGACACTTGTCGCCCTGCTCATGTTGGTTGCGGTAAGCGTGATGGCGCAGGATAAAATTGTGGTGGATTTTTATTACCCCACCGCGGTAGATGGTCCCATTGATGAAATCATCGCCAAATATGAAGCCGATTTTGAAGCGATGCACCCCGAAATTGATGTTGTCCCGGCATATACGGGCAGCTATACCCAAACCCGCGATACCATCCGTACTGAAATTGCCGCTGAAGATGTGATTGTGGATGTCGCGGTCATGTTGGCAACCGATTTGACCAGCTTTGTGGAAGATGAAAGCATCGTTCCTGCACAGCAATTCATTGATGCGATGGACACTGCCGATGCCTTTACCGCTGGCTTTTTTCCGGCATTTTTGGCAAACAGCGCCGATGAAGACGGCATGATTTGGTCTGTGCCATTCCAACGCAGCACGCCGATTCTGTACTACAATGCGGATTTGTTCGCCGAAGCAGGCATTGCAGTTCCGACTAACAACGAAGAATTGATTGCCGCCGCACAGGCACTCCAAACCGAAGACCGCGCTGGTTTGTTGCTGCCCGTCGCTGGCACGTTCCCCACTTGGTTGTATCAGAGCTTCGCCGCCGCATATGGTCAACCCATTGTGGAAGCCAGCCCCGCCGAAGTCTTTTTCAACACGCCGGAATCGTTGGCAGCCGTTGAATTTATCACCAAATTAGGCATGGCAGAAGCAGATGGTGGCTTCGCTGTGGGTCCGATGGGTGGCAGTGCTTGGGGCGATACCCCGACGGCTTTCACCAGCGGTCAAGCCGCCATGATTTATCACACTACTGGCAGCCTGACCAGCATTCTGAACAATGCCACGTTTGAAGTCGGTGTTGCCTTCTTGCCGTCGGGTCCGGCGGGAGAAACTGGCACTGGGTATGGCGCTCCGACAGGCGGCGGCAACCTGTATATTTTCGCGGCTGCCGCGCCGGAAGTTCAAGAAGCCGCTTGGCTGTGGGTCGAATATTTGGCATCCGACACCGTACAATCGGATTGGGGCGCGAATACAGGTTACATCGCTGCCACAGTAGGCGCTTGGGATGTTGAACCGCTTAAAACGCTGGTCACAGAAAAACCCCAATATCTTGTTGCTCGTGACCAACTGGAATTCGCCGTGAAAGAATTTGATTCGTATCGCTCGATTGATGTTCAGGGCATCATCAATACCGCCCTCAGCAGCATCATCTCTGGCAATGTGCCGTTGAGCGAAGCCCAAGCCACACTGGATGCTGCTCAAGTCCAAATTGATAGCTTGCTGGCGGAATACAAGTAAACGCCCTCACCCCTCAATCCCCTCTCCCAAAGGCGAGGGGACTTTCTGCGCTGTCGCGCTCCCTCCCTACGCAGTGGGGAGGGTTGGGGTGGGGATAACACAGCAGTGAGGGCGAGACATGTTTCGCCCCTACATCAGCCAATCGCTACTTAGGAAATTAAAACGTATGACGGCTACCCCATCCCCGCTGATACTCGAAAAACCGAATACAAGTTACGGCGCACGCAAAACCTTATGGGATTGGATTTTCCCGTATGTGTTGGTGCTGCCCACGCTGATTTTTGTGTTCATGTTCACGCTGCTACCTGCTGTTAATACCGTCATAGACAGCACCCTCAGCCCCGGACGCCGCGCTAGTGAGCCAGCAGAATTTGTGGGACTAGAAAATTACCAAAAATTATTTGATGCGACACATTTTATCGGTGGGCGCTTTTTGCCGATTTTGGGCAATACGCTTATTTTTACACTGGTGACAATCGCTATCAGTGTGCCACTGGCACTGCTGTTGGCGCTGCTCTTGAATCGCAAAATTCGTGGGCTTGGCTTTTGGCGTTTCAGCATTTTTTATCCGACACTGCTGCCCTTAATGGGTGCAGCCAGCATTTGGGCATTTTTATATTCGGATACGATTGGGTTATTCAACACGATTTTACGCGCTTTTGGCTTGCCGGGCGTCAATTGGCTTGGCGACCCCAATATGGTGTTGCTGTCTATCACAGCGATGAACATCTGGAAACAAAGTGGTTATTTTATGATATTTTATCTGGCGGGCTTACAAAGCATCCCCAAAGATATTTACGAAGCCGCCGATTTGGATGGTGCGACGGTGTGGCAGCAATTGCGCTATCTCACACTGCCTCTGCTCAACCGAACAACGTTATTTGTATTGGTCATCGCTATCACCTTTACGTTCCAAACAGTGGAACAACTGCCCGCCATGAACAACGGCAATCCGGCAGATAGAGGCAATTTGGTGTTGTATTTTATCTTCCAGAATATTAGTGAGCGCCGCAATTGGGGCTATGTGAATGCCATGAGTCTTGTGCTGGTGGGCATTCTACTGATTTTTACGATTGCTAATTTTGTGCTGTTTGAGCGCCGTAGCGATGTGGAGTAAGAGCCTGTTTTACATTTGTAATTTACCATAATTTTAAACCACAGAGACACAGAGAACACAGAGGTTTCACTGAGAAATGAGCCAAAAAAGAAAAGCTGATAGCTGACCGCTGAAAGTTAAAAGCGTAATAACAATTCAAATATAATAAAATAACGAATGATTACATTTAGGAAACAGGCTTTAAATCATCACCAAAAAAGCTGAATGCTAACCGCTGATTGCTGAAAGCTAAACCACATGCTCACCTACCGTAAATCCACCTTCGCTAGTCATCTCACTACTGCTCTTACGATTGTGCTGGCGTTGATTTGGCTGATGCCGCTGATTTTTAGCATTCTGATGAGTTTTCGCCCACCTGCTGAACCCGTGAATCAAGGCAATATTTTTATTGGCAGTGAGATTACGCTGGAAAATTATGCCGATGCGTGGGCAGTCGCCCCTTGGGCGGGGCATTATCTGAACTCGATTATTTTTGTGCTTGGCACGCTGGCAGTACAGGTCTTCACCATTACAATGGCAGGTTATGCCTTCGCCCGTATGAAATTTTTCGGACGCGATATGTTATTGATATTGATGCTGCTGCAATTGATGATTCCAACAGGCGTTCTGGTCGTCCAGAATTTTGCGACGATGCGTAACCTGAATTTATTTGATACACATTGGGCGCTGATGATGCCGTATTGGGGGAGTGCCTTTGGTGTTTTATTGATGCGCCAAACCTTTCGCGGTATCCCATTAGAATTAGAAGAAGCCGCCCGCATTGATGGAGCAAATTGGCTGCAAATCATGCGCTATGTGGTTGTGCCGTTGTCTATTCCGGCGTATGTCTCGTTTGCCATCATCTCGATTAGCAGCCATTGGAATGAATATTTGTGGCCCGCCATCGTCACCCGTGCCGAAGAAGTGCGCCCCTTAACTGTTGGTTTAAATCGGCTGTACCAAACATCGGAAGTCGGCGCGTTGTATGGGCAACTCATGGCAGGCACGCTGTTCGTGATTGCTCCACTGATGATTTTGTTTATTTTGTTCCAGCGCCGTTTTATTGAGAGTTTTATCAACACTGGGTTAAAATAAGCAGCATTGGCAATAATGCTTATTTACCTTTTGCCATGTACCCAATAAGTTTAAACCATGCCAGAGAACATTACAGATAACCTTGAACAAATCCTCGCAAAATATCAAGCGACTTTTGCAAAAAAGGTTTTTCGAGATGAAGAGACTGAAACCGATATTTTGATGAATGTTTTTGGAATTACGCCAGAGATGAAACGTGAGAACCGACAATATTGGGGCAGAGAATTGGGTATGTGTTGGCAATTATTGGTAGAGCAAATATTCAAAAATACTCGCAATGATTTTATGCCACCATTACGTTTTGGCAATGATGAACCCTGTGATTTTGGTTTTGCTAATTATGCTTTAGATACCAAATATCGCATCGGTTCGGGCGATTCGGGGACACTAAAAAAATTTAAGTTATATGGCAATATGCTTAAAGAGAAAGCGTATATTCCAGTTTTATTGATTTTGCGGCACGATAACCTTGCCTCTGCCATCACTGCCTGTTTAAAAGGGGGATGGCAGATAGTCACCGCAGACGATACATTTGCATTTATCCTAACCCATACAGGTTTTGATTTAAAAAATTATCTTAATCAAAAAGCCGAAGATTTTGGGGTTGAGTAATTGGTATTTCTGGTTGGGCTTCCGATGACTCGTCATTTTCAATATGGATTAAACTCAGGCGTTTTTGAATGATATCCATATACTCAGGAACAATTTCAATACCGATGTAATTAACCCCTAATTTCTTAGCCGCTACCAACGTGGTACCAGAGCCAGCAAACGGGTCAAGCACAATGTGATCTTCATTTAGCGGCACAAAAATGGTGATTAATTTTTTCATTAATGCCAACGGTTTTACCGTGCAATGCACATTAAATTGCTCGTTTTTCTCGCGCTGTATTCCTTCGATAATGTTGGATTGGAATGTTCCGGCATTGGTTTGAGTATTAAATAAGCCAACACCATATTTTTGCACTGTTTCCAAATAATTATTTTCCAATGGTTTTTGGACGACGATAATAGCTTCCCACTCATTCCGCAAACAACTATGCCAACCCTCCCAATCTTCGTAGTGAGGATTACCCATCTTTTTTAGTTTTTCTTTGGCATTTAGCCCTTTGGGAATGCCACTGTGTCGGCGATAAACAAGGCAATCACGGGTATAAAATCCAGCACGTTCAAGCGCGATTTGCACATGAGCAATGGTGCGCGTACTGTTAAAAACAGCGACAACGCCGCCGGGTTTCATGGTAGTATAAAGAGGCACAGCCCATTCATAACACCAATTTTGATACTCTAAAATATTTTCCTGAACTCTTTCGTACCAGCGTTTATTTCTCACACCCCCGGCTAACCCACTGCCATAGGGGATATTTTTGACCAATGTGCTGCTATTCGTAATTCTTTCGATACGGCGTTCTATTTCGTCATTATCCCACCGATGCCCAATAAATTCATAATTGTATGGTGGGTCGGTAATACAAGCCGAAATATAATTTTCTGGTAATTTTTTTAATTCATCCCGACAATCTCCTAGTAAAACCTCGTTGCAGATAACCATAATAGTCTTCCCTTACGTCAGATGAGTTTATTAGGTTAAAGTCTAGAACCACCCTAAATGAAATGCAATGATTGAGAGTTTTATCACCACTAGAATATTTACCGTAAAGTCGTATTTAACGATGTTCAGCCGACAGATTAATTCAGCGCCAGCAGCAACCAACCGACACATTGCCCCACCATTGCCACAATCATCGTATAGACCATTGCGTGCGGCGAATGGCGGCGCGTATAATACCGGTAGCTGTAAACCAGCAGCGGCAGTGTTGGTAAAAATAGCAGCAAAATCAACGGTACAGGCAGCAATAATAAAAGTGCTGAACAATAAAACAGCAGTCCCCTTAAAAAAATGCGCCGCAATTTTGGAATATTCCCCTGTGCCGCCAATGTCATTTTACCGACACGATAATCTGCTTCGCGGTCTGCCCAAGTCGTTGACAGCAAATTCAAAAATACCAAACTCGTAAACGGCACGCTGTAAACTATAACTGTTGCATAATCCTGTGCGCCCAGACTGCTATAGCCGTAGAGCAACAGCAGCAGCCCACCTAACATAGCATTGGTGATTTCGCCGTAACCACGCCATGCTAACCGCAGCGGGGGCAGCGAATACATCCACCCGCCCCACGCCCCTAGCAATAACACACCAAAAGCCATAAGCTGGCTTGCGCCCACTACCAGCCCACAGCCGTGTAACAAAATGCCAGTCAGCAGTAAGCCCCATGCCATGTTTAGCACGGTCTCGCGCTGAATTTTGCCCGCTGCCAATACCCCGCTGCCACCAGAAAACGGTGTGCGCGTGGTCAATTGGTCGGTTTCGACATCGGCATATTCGTTGACATAATGGATAGACGCCGCCACCAATAACAACGCTACCAGATTCCAGATTGCCGCTGGCACATCCAAAATCGCGCCATGTGCTACTGCCATCATCATGCCCGTCAGCGCCACAACCAACACCGCCAATAATTGCAGCGGACGCGCCAAGCGCCAATATGCCCCTATCATCATCAAAAATAGTCCTTCATCGTTTGCTCACGGCAGATTAACGCATGAATCTTGTGGAAACCTGAAGTAAAAAGATGAACTACCTAAAAAGTGGATAGCCTATTGGGGCAAATATATGTAATATATTCTTTAGCATATTGAATAGGAGACACTAAATCATGGTTATTCACCGCCTAAAGTGGTTTACAATCATTATATTGATGATTTCTACACAAGTTTTGGCACAATCTCCAAAGGATAGTTTTGAGATTATTGAACCAGAAAATGTTACTCGGCTTGAAGTGGTTAAAAATATTGGACAATCCTTCAATATTCCATTTCGCCAAGTTAATTATGATGGCACAGATTTAACTTTTCAATTTAGTATAGACCACTCACCGATTACATTACCCCTGCCCGATATTTTATTTACATCTGTTGTGTTTAGTAAACTCAGCCCACAAGAACAATATGTGGCGATAGTTTTACAAACTGACCCTGAGACGGCAAAGCAACTTGGTATTTGGCGGTTGCTTCGTAATTCTGCTATGTATTTATTTACCGTGCCTGTTGATGATGTGCAGAGTGTGGCTTGGCGACCCGATGAAAACTATATCGTCGCGGATTCTTCAATCTACCGTGTTGAGACTGGCGAATTGGCTTATACACATTTTCGTCAACTACAAAGCGATTTAAATCAATGCGGTGATGAAACCCAAACGAGCGAGAAAAGCGGCTATATTTCTTGGAGTCCTGATAATACTCGCTATGCGGCACTTGCGTATCATATTTGTGGAAGTTCGATAGTGGGATATGGCATCTTTGATGCTGAAAATGGTCAATTGCTGGTCGCACTGCAAGATAGCCAAGAAGATCTTTATTGGACGCGGCTATTGTGGAGTCCTGATAGCACTCGGATCGCGCATGGCTACAAAAGTTGGTATACGTCAACAGGTTCGCGTTTAGGGAGACTCCACTATGATAAATTTTTCGATGTATTTCCGCCTATTTCGTACTGGTTGCCGGATAGTCGTTATCTTATCTCTTATCAAACCAGTGAAGTTTTTTCAGGTAATCCATTAAAGTTATATGGTTGGGATGGGGACACTGGGTTAATGATATTTGATAAGCAATTCATGGGAATATCCTCTCTAAATATTCAAGACAATACAGTTCGCCTTATTTCGGGTTTCAATACTGTTATTCTTGATGCCTACACAGGGGAAGTGCTGCGAACTGAACCGATGCAAGGTCCACATGGCGAAAATATCGCTTGGAGTCCTGATAGCCATTATATGATTTTTGTCAGCAATGGGACTCCCAATCCCCAAATTCAATTATGGGAAGTGAATTCATTGTTATCTGAGAATACCCCCCAACCCATCTGGTCAATCAATAGCGATTGGTTTGCTTATGATGCTCAACAGCAAGTATTTTTACAGAATGCCTCTATCCCGGCTTGGCTAAATGAAAACGAATTTTTTACCTATACTCATGATATCTACCCTTATGGTTCTCCCACCTTGCAATCTTGGGTGCGGATACAACATTGGAGCGCAACGAATGGTCAGCCATTGCAAGAAATTTATCGCTCCCAAGCAACAGAAAATCTTACCATTGGGATACCTAATGCGGATTTAACACGCATTGCTGAATTTACAAATGAAGGAACACTTCGACTTTTGGATGCTGAAACATTAGAAGAATACGCTCAGTTGACTGGCTTACAATTCGCTGATGATGTGCGTGGACGATGGAGTCCATCAAGTGAACAATTTGCAGTATTTTTTAGCTGGGGAACAGGTATTACCCTTTGGAATGTAGCTCAACCTAACACCCCTATCCTTGTGCCGACAACGACTAATGTGATTGATGTTGTTTGGCATCCCAATAAACCTTATATCGCCATTGCTCAGTCTGACCAAATCATACTTTATGATTTTGAAAATCAGCATGTATTCCAAACGATTGTGATGGGTGAAAACGCTTGGGTCACATCAGTAACATGGAATCCAAGCGGAAGTCTACTGCTCATCAGCACCTTCGGCGAGTTAGTATTTTGGGATACATTAGGACACGATGAGATTGCTCGTATTCCTGTCACTCCATCATTTTTATCGAGTAGAGATTTGCGATGGTCGCCAGATGGTCGGTTAATTGCACTTAGTGATGGTAAACAGTTGCAATTTGTCGGAATCCCAATTCAGTAGCAATCATTTCAAAACTCGATTTTTTAGGGGCGAAACTGGTTTCGCCCCTGCAATAGATATTTTTGAAATAAGTTGTATTCATAGTTGTGAGATAAAACTGATTTTCTTCGATTGAATTCATCCGTTTCCAATTTACGCTATGTATGATTAGAAAATGATCGCATTCATAGCAAAAGAGATAAGGTTTATGCCCCCTATCGAACCTATAAAACCTGCCGAAGGGCAAGAATCCGTGTGGGATTATCCTCGTCCGCCGCGTGTTGAGCGCGTGGCACATCGGCTGCGAGTGGTGTTTAATGAAATTGTTATCGCCGATACAGTCAACGCTTATCGTGTCTTAGAGACGAGCCATCCCCCGGCATATTATCTGCCGCCAGCCGATATTCAGATGCAATATTTTACGCAAATCAATCGCCGCACATTTTGCGAATTTAAAGGCACTGCCAGCTATTGGACAGTCCAAGTGGGCGATAAAATTGCCGATGGTGCAGTCTGGGGCTATTTAAATCCGTCGCCGGGGTTTGAAGCCATCACCGGGCATTTGAGTTTTTATGCTGGACGTATGGACGCCTGTTATGTGGATGATGAACGGGTGCAGCCGCAAGCCGGGGATTTTTACGGTGGCTGGATTACTTCAAAAATTGTGGGTCCTTTTAAAGGCGCGGCTGGAACGTGGGGTTGGTAGCGATAAGAGACTGTTTGGCAAATGTAATCATTGATAGCTTTCAGCAGTCAGCTATCAGCTTTTGGCTCAACTCCCAATGAAAATCTCAGTATTCGATGGGTAGTGTCTACGCCCTCGGGTGTCTATGTGGTTCAAAATTATGGTCAATTACAGCTTCTAATCTGAAATATCAGGGCGGATTTTGCAATCCGCCCTAATGCAACATTCGCGTTTTTTACATCACGGGTTGGCGTTGTGCCAGATGATGCCGTTCTTCAATATCCATGATGCGGCGGAAGAATGCCACCGGGTCATCGGTAGGTGGCATTGGCAATTGGCGTAGCGGCGTCAGCAGTTCAGTCTGCAAATTACCTTCAATGATAATATCGTTGAACGTTTTGACAATGCCGTTGTACTGCTGGATGATGGCATTTAAGAAGGTATCATCTTCGTAGAATTTCCACATATCCAACGCGGCTAACAGACTTTCCAGCCAATGAACCAGCGTGCCTTGTTTGTATTTGTATTCCGCATCGCTATCCAGCCCTAAAGCCGCAATTTCAGCGACTAAGGCTTTCACACTGGCAATCAGTGCCTTGCCATCAATGTCTACTGGCGCGTTGATTTGTGCCACATAATCAGCGTAATCATAAAAATCCGGGTTACGATACACAGTGGATTTGATATTCATCTGATTGCCGGGAATGGACAAATAGAGTTTTTCGCGCATTTCGGCGTGGCGTTCTTGCCAATCCGCTTTTTTGGTAGCCGACAAATAGCGCCCCATTTGTTTTTCAGTCATCAGCGTATTCAGCGTATAATGACCATCAAACACGGGCAACACAAACGAATCAATAGCATTGCGCCCGATGATGGATTCGCGCAAGAAACCTTTTGACCCCGCCACCAGCAAATTCTGGCAGAGCAGTTCATTGCCACGCAGCAACAACCACGATTTGAGCATCGTGCCATGAAATTGCAAGAAGCTGCTATCGCTGAAAGCGGCAGCACGATAGTACGCAAATGTCAGGAACGAGGCTTGCAACGCCAAATTATACAATTGGCGATGCACATTGCTGAAATTGATGGGGTTATTGCCAAAAATTTTCTTGGTGGCAAGATGGTCAATCGTCGCTTGCACTGCCGGAATAATCAGGCGCATTCCCAGATACGAGCAGATGTATTTAGCAGGCATAGACATCCGCTGCAAAATTTGCAAGCCCTGCCCAATTTTGCCGACCAAAACACCGGGTCCATCTATCTCGAATTTGGTGAGAACCATGTTGCGTAAAACATGCGTCTCTAGCCGCTGCCAATTTTTGGTGCTGCTACGCGGCACAACAAAAATCGAGAGCGCCTTGGGACCATCGGCATCTTGGTCGAGCTTGGCAACCACCGAATGATATTCAGCGTGATAAGAATTGTTGATGAGCCACTTGCCGCCCTTGATATGAAAATTACGTTCATTGGGGTCATCGGACATGGGCGTCGCAATCGTCTGGACGCTGAGTAAATCCGTGCCAGTATGTTCTTCTGTCCAACCCAACGTAAATAATTTACCTTTGAGTTCGGCAGCTAATTCAGGTTCTTCAGCAGCTAACAACATCGAATACGCTAGAATACTCGCACCACCCGCAGTCATATAACTGGGTTGGTCATCATACGCCCGTGACCCCACCCGCACTGATTCCAGCATGTTATATTCGGGGAACATGGCATCATACGACCCCTGGAGTTTCACCATCAGTTCGTCAAAATCAACAATTTCACCGAACTGGGGGTCATTAATAAAACGTTCAGTCATGGTATCCTTACTCACCCTGTTCAAAATTATCGGCAAAGTATAAAGCTAATCATGGGTTTTCACAACGGAGTCATGAAAAAGACAGGTCATTTATCCTGTCTTTTCACAGCTATTAGTTCAAAACCCAATCATAATCTGAAAGTTACGAATTTCACAGGTTTCAGGGATTGCCAAATCCAGCACCTGCCCCGCTGCTGGTTGGGAAGGCTGTTGGCGTGGGGGTTTCCGTCGCGGCGACTTTTTCTTTGAAGAAGCGCCAACCGCCATATTCTTGGCAGACTTGCACAAAGTTTTCATCCAATGGCACAATCCAAATTTCGTGCCAACCCGCTTCTTTAAATTCTTTATACAAATCTACAGTTTGATTCTGGCGCACTTCGACCATTTTTTCCCACACTTTGCCTGATGGCTGAACAACGCGAATCAGGTTACGCGGCGTTCTGGGACCACGCCAGTTAAACACCACACTGCCTTCATTGGGCATCAACACCGTTTCGACGATGCTGCTTTCGCTGTTGACTGGTTGTAGCAGCACAATCGGTTCACATACATAGCGCGGTTGCACAGGCAATGCATCGCCGGGAACAAGCAGCACTTGCCCGGTTCGCAATATATTGGCATCTGCCAAGCAATTGCCTTCTGCTAAAGCATAAATATTGGTGCTGAATTTCTGAGCGATAATCGTCAAGGTATCGTTAAATTGCACTTCGTAAGTCAGCCGCCAATCAGGATTTTTGACGCAACCGGGTGTTGTCGTGGGGGTGGCGGTTTCTGCACCACGAATGCCGGGAATATTCACATTAACGAGAATCGCTTGGGTTGGGGTTGGCGTGGGCGTGTTGGATGGCGCAGGCGTCGCGGTTGGTGGCTCAAATGTTGGCGCAGGGCGCAGCGTATTGGTCGGCGTAGGCGACAATAGCGGTGTTGCGGGCAGCAGCGTCTCACTCGGTGTAAGGGTGGGTTGGTTAATCACCTCAACCGTTGGTGTGGGATTAGGCTGGAAAAAGTTATTCAGATTAAAACGCGGCAGCAATAACCCAATACCTAATGAAAATATCATCAAGATGAGGGTCATCAACCAACCGGGGAAAATTTTCTTCATGATTGTGCCTTTCGGTATTGCGATTAGCTGTTAGCTTTTGGCTGTTAGCTGTGAGTTTTTATTGCCGCATTTTCTCTATGAAATCTTGGCTCATGTTCAGAAAATAGGCTTGTTGTAGGGGAGGGTTTAGAAACCCTCTCCTACCATGCCGCAAAATAATAGGCTATCTGATTATGCAATTCGATAAAATAATTGGGTCATGGGTAGGGACGACCCTACGTGGTCGCCCGCTATAGGGAGCGCACATAGGCGCTCCCTACCGTTACCGAATTTTATTTTTAACTTGCATTATCAGATATGCTACTAGCACTCAGTCCTCAGCACTTATTACTTTGGTCTTCTCATCTACACTTGTTTCCTCTATGTGTGGCGGTGTTTCGATTGCTTCATCCTTCGCCCGCAGGTGCAATTTGCCATCATGCAAGTCATAGGTGCTATCCACAAAATCGGCAATCATCGGGTCATGCGAAACAATCAGAAAAGCGGTGCCTTGGGCGCGGGCAATGCCTTTAAATAGCGATAAGGCGCGGCGGGCGGTGCGTGTATCTAGCCCACTGGTGGGTTCATCTGCCAAGATAATTGCCGGGCGCAATGCCAAAGCACGGGCAATCGCTACCCGCTGGCGCTGCCCGCCGGAAAGTTGGTCAGGCAGATGGGTCGCCCACGCGCTTAAACCCACGGCTTCTAAAGCACTTTTCGTCCGGCGGCGACGTTCTAAAATAAACATGCCGGGCAAGCGCAGCGCCAAATCTATATTTTCGGCGGAAGTATAGGTGGGCATCAACGTATAATTCTGGAAGATGAAGCCTAGTTGACGGCGGCGCAATTTTGCCCGGCGACCATCGCGCATTTTGAGAATATCCTTGCCGCAGACCATGACTTTGCCACCTGTGGGACGGTCTAATGCGCCGATGATATTCAGCAGTGTGGTTTTGCCACTGCCAGAGGGTCCATACAATGCTACCAATTCGCCGGCATTAACGACCAAATCTATTCCACGCAAGACATGCACGGCAGTATTGCCGCTGCCAAATGACCGGGTGACATTTTCAACTTCGACCAGCACGCCATCGTAAAGACGTTCCATGTGTTTCGCTTCTTTGGTTAGTGATTAGCTATTGGCTGTTAGCTTTTAGCTGTTAGAGCCTGCTGAGTAAGTATAGTAATTAGTTTTTGTATCATTTTTGACCCACGAAGAACACCAAGAACACGAAGAATTCTTTACTATTTCTCGGTGGTCTGCGTGCGCTCTAAGGTTCAAGATAAACGCAAATGCTAAATCTAAACCAACTTTCTAGCTTTTAACTTTCCACTTTATACTTTTAACTCGCTTTATTTCTTCTTCCGCCCGAACAAGCGCAAACGGCGTTTTTCTGGCGGGGTATCCTGTGGCAGCATCTCCTGTAAGAGTGCCTCAGTATTATCATCTTCGTCTTGTTCTGGGCGCAGCAGCACCCCTTCTGGGCGGATTTCTACCGCGATGCGGTGCGCGTCCGCCAAATGTGATTGGACGGTCTGTGGAAGTTTGATGCGCCCTTCCGTATCCAGTTTGGGCGGGTCGCTCTCTCTACCGGACATATCTTGCGCCAAAGCCCCATCGCGCAAGGTCAACACGCGGTCAGCATACGCCGCCATCTCCAAATCGTGCGTGACCATCAACACTGTCAGCCCGTATTTTTCGCGCAAATCGCTGATTAAATCCATCACGGCAACGGCATTGGCACGGTCTAAAGCACCCGTGAGTTCATCTGCCAATAAGAGTTGGGGCTGATTTGCTAATGCAACTGCAATCGCCACACGCTGCTGCTGCCCACCGGATAATTGCCCCGGACGTTTATGGTTATGTGCCGACATATCTACGGCTGCTAATAAATCTTTCGCCCGTTTGCGCCGCTGCCAAGGCGATGCGCCTGCCAGCATCATCGGCAGAGTAACATTGGCGAGTGCCGTGCGATGTGCCAATAAATTCTGGCTCACCTGCTGCCAAATGAAGCCGATTTTATTCAGGCGATAATCTGCCAATCGTTTGCCTTTGAGTTCCAGCAAATTCTGCCCACCCACGCTCAATTGTCCGGCAGTCGGCGTATCTAAACCGCCCAGCAGATTCAACAGCGAACTTTTGCCGGCACCACTGGGTCCAATAATCGCCACCATTTCGCCCTGTTCCATCTCAAAATCAATGCCACGCAGCGCGACGATTTCATGCCCAGAAACGGCATAGGCTTTCACAACTTGTTTGCAAAGGATGAAGGACATTTTTAGCTTTCAGCGATTAGCTGTTAGTCTTTGGCTGTTAGCTGTTAGCTTTCAGCATGTTTGCAATTAGCTTTACGCTCATGTTCGGATTGGGTAAAATGTGTATTTGTAGGGACACGGCATGCCGTGTCCCTACGGAAAATCACCTGTTTTGACCATGAGCCAGCTTTTTATGTGTGGGCGCGATGTATCGCACCACTACTTAATGGTTTTCAACTCTTAACTTTCAACTCGTTACTTATTATCTATCACCCGTTACCCGTCACTTTTAACTTTCGACTCAGCACTTAGCCCTCAGCACTGCTTTACTGCTGCACCACCACATCACCCGCTTGCAAACCGCTAATGATTTCCACGCGGTCATCGGTTTGCAAGCCAATTTCGATGTCGCGCACGCGCTCGCCTTCTGGCGTCAGCAACACTACAAATGTCCGATTCTGGAAGGTGTTAATCGCTGCCGGGGGCAACCACAGCACATCTTCGCGCACATCCAGCGGCATTTCGATGTCTATCAACTGCCCAGATTGCACGCCTTCAAACACTGCCGCTACGCGCACCGATTGGTCAGCATCGCGGTTGCTGAGGGGCAGTTTACGAATGACACATTCCACAGCACTTTCGGGCAAATTCACAATTTCGCACACGCCAAGCTGACCGACGCTCAAGCGTTGCACATCGTTAAACGCGAGATTGGCATTGGCTTCTTTCGGTTCTGGGATAGCAATGGTGATGATGGCAGTGAAGGCTTCCACATTATCGCCCGGCTGAATATTCACTTCTAGCACCACACCATCAATCGGTGAAAATAACGATGATTGGGCAATTTTTTGTTTGGTCTGGTCTACGGCAAGCTGCGCCGATTGCACCGCTTCTACTCTTTCAGGACTGCCGCCCCCTGTGAGGGCTTCTTGCAGATTAATTTCGTTCTGCAAAACCGCGTTTTCCTGCTGCTGCAAACTCAGCGTCGCCTGATAATAACTGGCAACCGCTGATTGATAAGACCGTTCCCGCGATGCGACACTTTCTTTCGCCTGCTGCAACTGCTCATAGGCGCTGTCTACTTGTGACGCTGAACTATCAGGGCGGCTGATTAAATCATCGTAACTGCGTTGGGCATTTTCCTGCGCTCGCTGTGCCGCTTCCAAACTTTGCAGCGCATCCTGCACGCTCGTCCACGGCAATATCGCCCGCTGTCCCTGCAAACTCAGGCGCGAATTGGCAAGTTGAAATTGCGCTGATGTCGCCGAATCTTCGTCGGTATCGCCGCCGCTTTCCAAGTTGCGTAATGCCGTTTGTAGCTGCAATTCTTGTGTCGCCAATTGATTCTCTAAATCTTGAATTTGCAAATCTGCCAACAGGTCGCCCGCTTGCACGGTATCATCGCGCTGCACTTCGATACGGCGCACTGAACCCGAAACTTCAAACGAGAGTTGCAGTTGGTCACGCGGCAACCAACGTCCCCGAAATTCCAACGTTTGCTGCACTGTACCCCGCTGTACCGTATAGGTTGTCCGGGCTGCCGCTTCTGCCGTTGGGAACGGCGTGACGGTTGGTGCCGCTTCGGGTTGTTGCGCGGGCTGATTGTTTTGGGTGGTGTTCGGCACACACGCCGCGAGCATCAAGACAAAAATCAGCACGATAAAATGGCGTCTCACAAATGGTTCTCCAGTGTAGCGATTAGCGGTTAGCCATCGGCTGTTAGCTTTTGGCTTTGTACTCCCTTGAAAATAGTGCTAAGTGCTGAGGACTAAGTGCTGAGTCAAAAGCCGAATATCACTCAGCCATTAGTCAAATTACCCATTTTCATCCCTTTGAAGTGTCGTTTGCCTTCATGGTAGCGCCCCTTGCGACTACGATTCAGGCGTTTTTGAACCAGTCTCTTTAGCAGACTTGTCAGTTTGGTAGCCGGAAACTTTAGTTTCTGGCGGGATACCACAATTACAATCGAACTGAGCAGCTTTATACTTTTAACTTTCGACTCGGAACTAGGGACTGTGGACTAGGCACTCAGCACTTAGTCCTCAGCACTCCAAAATCACGCATCTCCCAATTTCACCACCGTTGCCAATTGTTCGCGGCTAAGAACCAGTGAAATCGTCAAGGTGACAAAGAATAATACGCCCGCAAAAACACCATAGACCAGCGTAATTTCATCCCATGCGACGCGCACCAAGTATGGCGGCAGTCCCCCGCTGAAATCCAGCAGCGGCAAAAATAGCAGCGTTGTCAACACACCAATCGAAGTGCCGCTTAGGATGCCACTGGCAGCCGTCATACCTTGCAGCAGCACCATATAAATTAAGACCGAAGTACCACTTAAGCCCATCGCCCGCAGTGAGCCTAATTGTGCTGATTGCGCCCGGAAGGAGGCAGTACTTTGGATAATCGCCCCGATGAGCGTTAAAGCAATAGCCGCCACAAACCCCACCGACAAAAAGCCCAATACCCCGCGGCGGGCAGGTTCTGCCTGTGCTTTTTGCAATTCGACTTCAGGCGAGAACCAACGCAGCACTGGGAAACCAATCTCACGCAGTGCCGTTAAAACGCGGTCTATATCCGTACCGGGTTTGAGGGTGAGCCACACATTATAGGGCAGTGGCGTCCCAGAAATTTCAAAAATCGGGTCTATATTCGTCAGCAGGAAAAAGCCTTCAGCGGGGTCAAGCGTGGGGAAATATTCAACCACACCCAAAATCCGCGCCCGCATGGCATTTTGCCATTCACCCAAGGCATTCACCTGAAATTCAATTTCCTGCCCAATCATCAAACCATATTGTTCCATCGTCGCTTGATTCAAAATCACGCCAGTACGTTCCAGCGCCAAGTCATTCATCATGTTTGCCAGCGGCACAACAGCATAATCTTCGCGGAAGCGCGTCACGGCGGCTAAAGCTGCCCGGTCTATGCCGACGATTTTACCCGCGACCTGCTGCCCGCGTACCAATAAGCGCCCATCGTATTCGCCCATGCGCGAAAAAAGCGCAATACCTTCGATTTGTTCCAGTTCGCGCACGGGGGGCGCATTATAGCCCGTGACGGTCAATTGTTGTGCGCCGGAATCGCTGTTGGTGCTGGCTTCGGTTTGGGCATCAGCGGCAGTAATCAGCACAATATCCGCCCCCACGCGATAATCAATCGAGTCAACGAGGCTTCTATCCAAGGTGCTTGCCATCGAAGCCGTGAAACCCGTGAGACTCAGCGTGAATGCCATCATGAGTAACGCACCGCGATAGCGCCCGATGCTGCGCGTGAGTTCGCGCAATGCCATCAAAAACGCGACATTGCTCGTCACGCCGATAATCCGTGCCAAAAATGCCAAGATAATCGGCAACAAACGTAAAAAGAGTAACGTCAACCCCAAGGCAAATAAGGTGGGTCCCACAAAAGTCAATGGATCAGCAAACGGCGATTCCGCCGCCGCTTTGATACCTTGCTGCTGACTGAGGGTATACAACACATAAACTGCCAGCCCAAACGCCAACACATCCAGATATGCCCGTTGCCACCATGCCTTGCCTGTTTGGAGATTGATGCGTTTAAAACTATTGATATTTTGCAGTGTCGTCCGCCATGCCAATAACAACCCACTGCTGGCGGCAATCATGCCGGTGGCAGCACCTATCGTCAGCGCCTCGCTGGTCAATACCACCTCATTGACAGAACTCACGCCTTCAAAGTTCAAAAATGATGCTGTTCTGCCAATTAACTCCACCACATACGGACTAACGAAAATGCCGATTGCCAGTGCCACGCCCACAATCATCAGCCACATCAAAATATGGATGGTCATGACTGAAGTACGGCTCATGCCCCGGCTGCGAAGTTTAACATCTTCCGGTTGTTGGCGCGTGACGAGCAAGCCCGCCACTAGCGACACAAAATACAACACTAAGCCACCAACGGGCATCACGATGATAAATAACTGCTGCGTCAGCGCGTCCACTTCAGCATTAAAGGCACGCAAGCCCAATTCTGGCGAGACTTCCACCCGAATATTGGGCAGCACATTCTGAACATTCTGAATGCCGCCAATCGTCGCGTTGAGCAAGCCATCAATTTCTGAGGTGCGAAGTTGGCGACCATCAAAATTTTGCAACCAACCGACTTCATCTATGGGCTTATCTACATTCTCTAAAATTTTGTACAAATCCGCCGCATGAACAATCAGCACATCATCAAAAAATTTCGGCGGAAAAATCCAGTTGGGGTCGAGTGCGTTATACGGTCGCCATAATGCCGCCACTTGGAAATTGACGATGCTCACACCGGGGCGCTGCGCTTGCACAATATCACCCAACTGCACGCCAATCCGGTATAACATGCCTTCGGGAATCAATACTGGAATCGGATTTTCGGGCGTGCCATCTGCGCCGCTGCTTTCTGTTGACCATTCGCCGCCGACAATATTCATCTGTGGGTCTGCGCCTTCCAGCACACTCACACCAAAGGTATTGCCCAAGGGTTTAGGTCCCGCATCGCTCATCACGCGCAGCGCCCAAGTGCCACCGCGCACATAACGTACCCCTTGCTGCACCGGCAGCCCAATTTCTCCGACAAATCGCTGTTGAATCGCACCCGTTGCGGTTTCAGCATCTGCGATATTGATATTGCCATTCCATGCACCCAAATAGCGAAAGCGATAGGCATAGGGCGGCTCACTCAGGCGCGATTCCAGAATGCCGCTGTAGACCGAATCGACATATAACGGCAGACTCAGTGCCAGCGTAACCGCCACCGCAATCCCCACCAACACCCAAAAGACCAGAATCGTATGTTGGCGAATACGCTCTATCGTGAAGAAAATGGTATCAATGAGCCGAAACACAATATTGTCACCGTAAGTTATCTGGTCATGGGTGCAGCAAAGTTCTTATGATGAACTATACTGAGTGAAATCAACAAGTGTAAAAATCTGATGAGTATTCGGAAATTTATTTGTTAATTATCAAGATTTCTTGGCAGCAATTTATAAGAGGTTATATTTTGATGTGAATGACCCTATCCATATTGTAGGGGCGACCCAATATGGTCGCCCAATTGTAACACCTAGCGGCATTTATCCATAGGAGCGCGCACAGGCGCTCCCCCTACTTAGAACGATGGGAACATGGCTTCGGCAGTGGGGTCTATTTTGACCGCACATTCCCGATACTTACGATACGATGCCAAGAAATCGCCGCCATCTAAATCTTCCGGCGGAATTTGGGCGATGCAATCCAGATAGCTTTGGGCGAACAACTGTGCTTCGCTGAGTTCAAAGGTTAGGTCAGCATTTTCGTCGTCCACAAATTTATCGAAGACGCGATACAACCATGCAATCGCAAACAATTCGCCGCCACTGTTGACATTAAACCCCGACGGGAAAACCACCGCATTATTGCTCTCCATCAGCCCATCAAACGCATTGTAAAATTCAGCGGCGGTTTCGCCCTGCGCGGTAGCTAAATCTGGGCTGTTGATGAGCGAGCGCAAAATAGGCATACTGCCGAATAATTGCGGCTGCGTGCGTAAATGGCTGACAAACCGATAGCACCCTTCGGCAGCTTGGGTGTTGGCGCTAATATGCCCTGCTCCAACATCATATGCCAGCGCCGTAAAATCTACCCCCTGCGGGAACAATGAGCGTTCATAGGTTTCATCATCATTGCCGCCACCAAAAGCGAAGCCGCCCAATAATTGGCTGTACATCGCCACAACATCTTCGTCAGCGCCAATATTAAAGACCGACTGCTGCTCTGCCAACTTGGTATATTCGATGTAACCATCGCGTGCCAATGTCAACACCTGACGAATCGCTTCTTCAACAGCGGGGTCAGTAAAATTAATCGTCAGTGGCGTGGTCGTATAATCCACCGGAACACCACCATACGCCGCCATCAACAGCAGCAGATGGGTCGCTGTGCCGGGGTCACGCGAGACAAAGGGCGCGGGATCATCTGGCGAGAATTTAATCATGCGGACAGCATTTTCAAAATCGGCGGTTGTCCAGCCTGCAAACGGCGGGAACGCCCCATATTCAGAGAACATCGTCGCATTATAGTACAACACCTGCGGCGACACATGCAGCGGCACGCCCCACAATTGATTTTCGCGCCGCATTTGTTCCAATGCGCCACCCACAATATCGCTGGCATCAAACGCGAAGTCACTGTTAATCAGCGGGTCAAGCGGCAGCAGCAGGCTTAAATCGGCACTCGGAACAATGTTGCTGCTGCGATAAAAACAATCGTAGCTTTCGGTGATGCTCGTCAAATCATTGCCGCCAAAAATATCAATGGCATCCAATTCAATGGCGCCCACCAAGGGGTCATTGGCAACAAACTCTTCAATGACTTGATTCCATTCATTTTCATTGGGAATGCCTGCACCAAAACCCTCTATGCCAAATTTAAACGCCACTTCGCCTTGTGGCACAGCGGCAGCAGCATCCGGCGGCGGTGTGGCAACATTGATGATGGTATCAGCACGGCGGTCAACACCTACCTGAATCGCGTTCACAGCGTCTATGCCGACTTCTTGCAGCGCCGTCCGGGCATCAATGTTATCCGTCCCCATTTTGTTGAGCGCATCGGTGATATACGACGCAAACAAAATTTCATTGCCCGCAAAACTGGTTTCTAATAATGACT
>JALHOR010000037.1:0-19818 GCA_022842885.1 Anaerolineae bacterium | reverse complement strand
ACTGCGGCGGGCAGGCTACGCGCTTAAAAATGCTGTCGTAACGGTGGCGCTGTTGCTAGCATATTTGATTAACCGATACGCGGCTTCGGGATATTGCGACCCCGCGCTGATGGCAACGCCGTTGACATTTAATGCCGCCCGTCCACCGGGCAGTGGCGCTAAAGCCCGGTCTACAGTCACACCGGGGATATTGGCGGTCGCAAATAATGTTTGCCCGGTAATCAGCGGCACATTCAGGTCAAATTCGCCCGTATCCGGTGGTATTAGCAACCCGGTTTCTTGCAATTCGCGCCAGTCAATCAGCGCCGTCTCCAAATTCGGGCTAGAAAAATCCGGCACACCTTCAAACTGGTTGGGGTCATACGTGCCAACCCCTGCCAAACTTAATAAGATTGAGGTGGTGGCAGTGGCGCTAAATTCGGCGTAGCCTGCTTTGCTGACTTTGCCTTCTTCGTCAAATTCGCTCAATGCCCGAATCGCATTTTCAAAATCGGTCAACGTCCAAAATTCATCGGGGTAAGTCAGACCAGCGGCATCAAAGGATTCCGGCACATAAATCAGCACGGTCAAATCACCTGCCACCGGAATCGCCCATTGGCTACCATCCCATTGGAACGACTGCCACATCTGCGGATAAAAATCATCCACATTAATTTCAATATCTGAGCGAATCAGCGGATTTAAATCCAGAAAGAAACCCGCACGAGTCAGCACCGGGGTTAAGTTAGCTTCGTTGACGAGCAGTAAATCTGCCGTGCTAACATATTCCTGCATGGTATTCAAATAGGCTTCGGTATCGTTGTCGTAATTCGGAATGTCTGCCGTGACGATATTCACCTTGATGTCTGGGTTTTCCGCTTCAAACGGGGTGATAAGATTGTCTTTCACCAGTGCCTCCACAAATTCTGGCACTGCTACGCTGATGACCACCTGCGATTGGGCGGTGGTGGGCAAGACGCTTATCAGCAAGATAAGCAGCGTCATCACCCCTAAAACACGTTTTGCCAACACCATTGTGCCTCTCCATAAAATATAGCTGGATGGATTTGTTGCCTGATAATTCTAAAGCCTATACGAGAATCATCTGTGAAAAGGTTCACATCTGTCTTTTTAAGGCTAAGTGAAAATTGCGGTGGTGTCATCGGTTGGTTGTAGAATTCGTGCCGACAATTTGCAGGGGGCTTCTCTGCAAATTGTTGAGGAAAACTCGGCACAGGACACAAGCATCAAAAATTGTTTTTTGATACAGTTAAAGGAGGTATCAGAATCTGTTTTGTAAATGGAACAGTTCTTCATGTTATTGTGTGTGATTTTCAATAGGTGTCTAGCTTTCAGCAGTCAGCTATCAGCTTTTAGCCTATTTCCAGTGTTCTCTTAGGACTGTGGACTAGGAACTAAGGACTAAAGCATGTCGAGTATCCGAGTATTAATCGTAGATGACCATGCCATCGTGCGGCAAGGGTTACGCTTGCTCCTAGAAGCACAGCCGCATTTGTGCGTCATTGGCGAAGCCGATAGCAGCACCAGCGCCCTTCAGATGGTTCAGCAGTATGCCCCCGATGTTGTGCTCATGGATTTGCTCATGCCCGGCATCAATGGGATTGAAGGCATCCGGCAAATTTTGGCGTATCGTCCCCAAACGCGGATTCTTGTTTTGTCGTCATCGTTGGAAGACCACTTGATTAAACAGGCACTCCAAGCCGGCGCACATGGGTATATCCTGAAAGCCAGCCGCCCGGCAGAACTGCTGAAAGCGATTGACCAAGTAGCGCAAGGCATGAGCGCCCTCGACCCCGCCGCCGGGCAAATTTTGGTACGGCAAGTACAAACCGCCGACCCCCTAGAAACACTTACGGCGCGGGAACGCGATGTCTTTGATGCCTTGGCACGCGGGCTGACGAATCCCGTTATTGCCGACCATTTACACATCAGCGAAGGCACTATTCGCACGCATATTGCCAGTGTTTTGGATAAATTGCAACTGCGGGATAGAACCCAAGTCACGATTTACGCCCTCAAACGTGGCTTAATTCAATTGGATGATTTGCCATGAGGCGTCGCTTGCACCGCTGGTTACAATCCATGCTGTCGCGGTTGGTGGTGAGCCATATTCTGGTTGTCTTGCTGACCAGCATCATGATTAGTCTGGCATCCTTTTTGTTGGTGGGTATCGTGTTTCAGTCTTTCGCGCCCAAAGATTATCGCCAGTGGGCATTGGATACCTATCTCAAATGGCAATTCGATGATGCCATTGCTGAAGGCACCCTCTCAGAAGATATTATTGAACTGCCCGGTTTCGCGCTGGTCATCGGCGCTAATAAGACGATTCTCCATGCCGAAGGCGATACACCGTGTGTAGCAGGAATGCGCCTGAGCGATTGTGCGATTGAATATTTGCATTCGCAGCCGGGGGAACGGTTTATCGAAGAACAGAATCGGCGCTATGTCGAAGTGGTCATGCGAACTGCCAGCGGTGAAACGATTATCATGCGCCGCGAAACTTTGGCAATTTCCGATTTTGTGGGCATGGATATTCCCCTCACAGCGGATATTACCTCAAATGTCCTCGTTTATACATTAATCACCTCGGCTATTACAGCAGTATTTTCAGCGCCGGTGGCATTATTGCTGGTTTGGCTCACGGTGCGCCCATTGGTTAGACGCATCACGCGCATTGCCACCACCAGTCAAGAGTTTGCCGGGGGTGATTTACAAGCGCGGGTGCAAGATAAACGCAGTGATGAAGTCGGGCAGTTGGCACAACACTTTGATAGCATGGCAGATGCTTTGCAGCAGAATGTGCATATGCTGCGCGATTTGGCACAGCGCAATGCCACCCTCACCCAACAAGCCGAACAATTGGCGATTCAGGCAGAAAGGGCGCGACTCTCACGGGATTTGCATGATGCCATCGCCCAACGGTTATTCAGTTTAACCGTCAGCACCGCCACCCTCCCTAGTTTGATTGAAGAAAATCAACAGCGCGGCGTGCAGCAAGCCCAATCTATCGCGGCATTGGCAGAACAAACTCTGCTCGATTTACGCACACTGCTCGTCGAACTGCGCCCTGCCAGCGTTAGCCAAAATGGGTTAGGGGATTGGCTCAATCATTTTTGCGAAGATTGGAAACAAACACATCGTATCGGACTAGAATTGTCGTTGATGCTGAGTGGCGAGTATTTATCTGCCAATGTCGAAAGTGCGATTTATTACATCGTACAAGAGGCACTGAGCAATGTTGTACGTCATGCTCAGGCAAGCCATGTTTCCGTCTCATTGGTGGAAGGACGCCAGCAAATTATCCTCAGTATCACTGATGACGGCATTGGCTTCCCAATGAATACTCCCGCCATTATCCCCGGCAAGTTTGGATTGATGGGAATGCGTGAACGGGCGGCAGCATTAGGCGGCACACTGGCTATCGAAAGCGATACTGCCGAAGGCTGCACTATTCGCGTGACACTGCCTTTGCGCCCGGTGGAGGTAATTTGAGCATAAAGTTAAAAGTAGAAAGTTAAACGCTCATGTTCTCAAAATAGATGATTTTCCGTAGGGGCGCGATATATCGCGCCCTCTAAAGAACCTTTATTATCTCTTATAGACCAAAAAATTAAAACATGTTGGTCTACACATTTGCTGAATCTCTTTGTTGAAATCAACAATCAATTATTAGGGTCAGGGACAGAGATTTGCTACTCTGTCCTCTTGGTTTTGTTTGCCTTCAATTGCGAGATAGTTTAATTCTCCGGCGTCGGTTCGGGTGTGGTTTCGGGCAAGGCTTCCGGCGTAACTTCTGGTGTTACAGTGGGTATGGGTGTTTCGACAATGGGCGTATTTTCCGGCGTGATGTCGGCAGCAGGCGTATTCACCTCGGTTGCAACGATTGGGGGCGTGCTGGCATCGGTCAATGGCACCAAGAAACTTTCTGAACTCCCCAATAACGATAATGTCCCCACATCACCACGATACCCTGCCAACGGTTGCCAACCTGTTTCAGCAGACCCCATGTTAAAGCCCACATCCACCATACCGCTGCCGTTGCCATTGCGTAAGCGCCAAACGCCCGCATAATAAATGCCAATCGTGGCAATATTATCGGCGTTCCAATCGCCCACAATCGGCTGCCAATCGGCAATGGCTGGTCCAAATTGGAAAGGACGCATCAGAGTCGGATTCGTGAGTGTATCTGTTAGATACCAATAGCCTTGATGATAGATGCCAATCGTATCGCCGCCGTTACCATCCCAATCGCCCACAACAGGCAATCCGCCCGTAATCACCTCACCAAACTTCAACCGCATATCTGGTACGCCTGTGGTATTGCTATTTCGCAACAAGAACAAGCCAGCCCGGAACAGACCAATAGTATCTATGCCATCACCGTTCCAATCGCCTGCCAGCGGTATCCAACCTGCTTCCGGCGTACCAAAACGAATCAACGTATCGTAAATACCACCGTTAGCGGTATTGCGTAAAATAAACACCCCATTCTTGTACAGCCCAATGCCATCTGTGCCATCACCATCCCAATCACCCACCAACGCCGACCAACCCGTTTCGCGCACACCAAATGTAAAGCGGGTATCGGGTGCGCCGGTAGTATTGGCAGCGCGGAATAACCACACGCCCTCTTTATACAGCCCGACGGTCTGCGTGACTGGTGCTAAACAAATTTGCGTCGTTCCGGTGACAGCCGTAGAGGGAGATGATAAAACAGCATCCTCAGCACGATACGCCAACACGCGATATGTGTAACTGGTATTGCACGTTAATCCGGTGAATTCATACATCGTCTGCGTTGCCGGGATACTCACCACCTCTTGCCATGACCCCGGTGAAATTTCGCGCTGAATATAAAACGTGGTGGTTTCACCCGGCGAGGCATCTTGCCATATCAATTTTAGGGTAACTTGGGAAAAAGTCGTGATAGCAACATTGGTGGGCGTATTCAGCGCCGGACAGCCGGGCGTTGTTGCCGATACGGTATTAGAATAAGGCGAAAAAAGTCCACCGGGGCGCGATACCCGCACGCGATAAAAATGGGTTGTGCCGCATACCAACGGTGTATGGGTATAAGCCGCCATATTCGGCGCGAGCGATACAATCACTGTCCAACTGGTAACACCATTCGGTGAGCGTTCTACAAGATACCCGGTTTCATCGGCGGCAATATCTTCCCATGTCATGCTAATGGCGGTGCGAAACACACTGGTGAGCGTCAAATTTTTAGGCGTAATTGCCGAGCGCACATCCAGCGTCAGCGCCCCAGATGCACCACTTGCCCCACCGCTAACCATCACATAATAGGTCACGCCACCCGTGACATCTATTTCAACCAATGATGATAAATCGCTGCCATTAACATCATCATGGCAACCCACCGACGTTAAAGCGCCGGGTGTGCCTGTCCAAACCGTCAACACTGTATCAAATGCCGAACCGGCTGTCGAAAAACGCAGGCGGTCATTTTGTGGCGGCGTGTATCTATACCACACACTGTTTTGCACCGGGTCAGGATGGCAAGCGGGCTGGGGGTCTAGCGCAGATTTACTGGCATAGGTGGTTGTATCGTTATCTGTATAAGGAATAGCATTGATAGTTCTGGGAGACAAGATGGAATCATGTGTGGGAGGAACATACGCCCGCAGTCGCAATGTACCACTTGCTCCACTCAGCCCGCCCACCTGAATATAATATGTTGACCCGGCTATCATGTTAAAGGCAATGCGTGATGTCGCTGTTGTACCATCGGCATCATCATTACATGCAACTTGCGATATACCCAAGAATAACGCCATCCCCGTATCAAAATCTGACCCCCAAGTATCCAGAAAAACTTGTCCACTCACTGTAGGGGTATAGCGATACCACACATCACGCCCTAGGTTGATACACATCGCATCGGGCGCACCTGCAAATTGGCGCGTGGCAGTTGTATTGTGGACAGTATCTTCATAAGGAATACTGCCGATGATTTTAGCATTGGCATAAGCATCATGGGTTGGGCGCGTGGGCGTATTGATGGCATTCGGCGATGGCGTTTGCGAACTCCAATCATAACCATCATCGCTATCCGTGCGTTCTGGGTCGCGTCCTAATGTTTGCCCCACCGCCGGACTCGCTGGATTATGCCCAAGCCACGCTGTTCCCGGTGGTGCTATAAATTGGGTGCTGCCCCATTGCACGGTATCTACCCCGACATCCCCACTAAAAAGGGATGCTAAACCACCATTGCCTGCTGCCCAAGCCGTGGTGTAATTGCCCATGTAAAGATTACTGGCATTATTTGTGCCAGTACCACGATGCAGGCGGACATACCCACCCACGTTCAGCGTGAAGCCTGTTGGGAAAAGATATTCAACCTCAGCAGTGCCATTGCTATTATATGGGTAAAAACTCCATCCGGTCATCACGACAGCAGATGATCCGGCATTGTACAATTCTATCCACTGAGGGTCATGCATATAAATTTCATTGATGAGGATATTGCCCCGTGCAACTGGATGATTGACAATTACATCAATAGCAAAAGATAGTTGAATGAACGGTGTCTGAACGGTGTTGCAGGGGTCAGTAACGATAATAGGGCTGCTTTGCAATGCTGCCAGGATTTGTTCGATGGTTAACGATGGGAATGATCCTCGCAACACAGCGAAGGTACCGGTGACATGGGGCGTTGCCATAGAAGTCCCGGTTTTCGTGGCGAAGGTATTGCCGGGAACAGAGGATGTAATGGAAGCTCCCGGCGCAAGCAAATCCAGAAACGAGGCGCTGTTCGAGCCGACGGTACTGTTACACGCTCCCGTCTGACTCCAGATGGTTTCGCTGCTATCAAAAGTTGCGCCCACGCTAATTGCCGTAGACACACAGGCGGGCGCGGATAAAGCATTCAGATAGCGATTATTACCAGAGGCAACAATCGTGGCGATGCCTTCAGAGCGCAGTAAATCAATCGCATCTTTGTAGAAAGGCACCTCTAAATCACAATATCCAGTATGTTTGCCACCACCCAAACTCAGGTTCACCGCTGCAATCTGGAACGTATCTTTCAGCGCATAGACGCGCTCCAAGCCCAAAATCACCTGCGAATCGAATGTTAGAATACACGGCGAAGAATAGCCAAATGCGGCGCAAGTGCTAGGGCTACTGATGCCGTTAAACACTTGAATGGCAATAATTTCGGCATCGGGGGCAACCCCATCAAATGCCACCGCACTTCCCGCAGCGATGCCCGCCACATGAGTCCCATGATCACAAAATGGATAACTACACGCCACTGCTGCGCCATTGCTTTCCTGCGTGTCTTGTCCATTCGGGCATAAGGTAAAATAACTGCCGCCACTGCGCGAATAACAGGCTTCGCTGACAATTTTGCTCACTAAAAATGAATGCGTTTTATCAACGCCGCTATCCAGAATAGCGACGGTTTGCCCATCCCCGCGATACCCGGCGTTATTCACATTCTGGGATTGAATCCGCACGGTGCTTTCTGCCAGTTGCGGCGTCAGAATGTTATCGCGGGTGATGAGTCCGGTGGGAATAGCTGTGATAAGTTCTAGCAATGCGGCTTCATCCACATGCAGCGCCAAATACGGCACAAACTGAAATTGTGCTTTTACCTGTGCATTTTGCCCTTCTAGGGCGCTCAAAACGGTCTGCTGCGCGGCTTGTATCGAGATGCGCTGTTGGCTGACAGCTTGGGCGCTGAGGGCGCTTTCGGTTTGGTACGGCATCGCCAACCGCACCATAATATCAATGCCACCGTTTGCCCGCGCTTCTTCCAACAGTGGCATATATTCTGGTGGGATATTTTCTTCCACAATCACTGGCGTAGCAATCACCGCTGGCACAACATCAAGATGCAGCCTACCGCCGTCAAAAACGGGTGTTTTGCCCAATGCCAGCCACAGCCCAACAGCCGCCGCAGCGTGGGGCGCAGCAAACGAAGTGCCATTCACCACCTTATAATCGCCTGTATGCGCTAAAGTGAGAATATTAGCGCCGGGCGCGTAGGTGCTGATGCCTGCGCCATAATTGCTAAAACTGCTGCGCTGCCCATCTTCCCCCACTGCGCCCACAGCAATTACATTTGGGTACGCCGCTGGATATAACACCATCTCGCGCCCATTGTTACCCGCAGCAGCAATCACCCAGATGCCGCGTGCTTGAGCATATGTCACTGCCCGCGCTAACACATCCGAAGCACTCACGCCGCCAATACTCAAATTGATGATGCTTGCCCCGTTATCCGCTGCTGCGATAATCGCTTCGGCAACCGCCGAGTATGTACCAAGCCCATTTTTATCTAAAACGCGCAGTGGCAAGATTTGGGCATAGGGTGCAATGCCCGCGATGCCGGCTGCATTTCCAGTATTGGCGGCGATAATGCCCGCTACGCTGCATCCATGCCCGTTGTCGTCTTGTGGCACGGTATCTTTTTCAACATAGTCATAACCCGGCAAAACGCGCCCCTGTAAATCAGGATGGTCAGCACAAATGCCGCTGTCTATCACTGCAATCGTGATGTTGGATAATGCATCGGGTAATGACTGCCAAGCCTGCGGCACACCCATAAATGGCAGCGCCCACTGCTGCGAAAAATACGGGTCATTCGGCAAGGGTGTTTCTAATGCCCGAATCCAATAATCCGACTCAGATTGCACAATTAAGGCAGGCGCGGGTGATAAAGTCGTAACATTATCCGGCAACGCCACAATCACCGTATTCAGCGCCTCAATCCGGCGCAGCACCGTGATACCCTGTGCTTGTAAATAAGCCTCTTGTTCAGCCCGGCTGCTGGTCGGCGCAAAATGAATAATAGTTTGTCCGGGAATAATGGGAGCAGCGGGTGCATCCGATGGGATAGGGGTCGCTGGTTCTGCTGTAGGGTCTTGAGGATTTTCTAGGATTTCACTATCTACTGTGGCGGCAGGAACATGATTTTCCACAGGATTTATCTGGGCAACATCCACCGCATTTTCAGGCAAAAAAGGTGTTTCGGTCACGAGTGCCGCTGTGGGCGGAAAACCAACCAAGGTTGGCAGCACGGGCGTTTCGTCCGTGTCTTGCCGCTGGAGCAGCAAGCCAGTAAAAATCACCAAGAATAAGAATATACCAGCAATAAGGCGATGAAATTGTTTCATTGGTCATGACAATCGCTAGTGAGTTTTCTGTAATTTTTTATAACAATCTTTAAACATTCATTGTAGCCGAATTTTCGGTGTATGTCATTTGCAACATAGATTCGTCAATAAAATTCAACAAAGTTCCCAATTTAAACCGCAATTTTTACGGAATGGTTATGGTTCATTGCTTGCACTAAATGACAATTTATCTTAATATTTTAACGTGTTAAAATGATTTTTTATTCAGAGGGGGTATTATGTTACAACGGCATATAAAATCATTTCTTATCACAATCTTGTTTGCGATGGCACTCCTGCCGAGTCTCACCCATATTTATCGCACACAAGCACAAGATACCACTGCCGATGAGGCACTCATCAAACGCGGCGAATATCTCACTAATATTGCGGCGTGCCTCGCCTGCCACACACCCTACAAAGCCGAATATAATGTACCACCCGACCAATGGACACCGGAACAATTGCAAACTATCGGGCTACATGCCGATGATGCGCTTGACCATGACCGTCGTTTTGCAGGCGGCAGACCGTTTGATTTGGGACCTGGGGGGGTTGTCGTCAGCGCCAATATCACATCAGACGAAGCAACGGGTTTAGGCAGTTGGACAGATGCCGAAATTGAAGCGGCACTGCGTATCGGCGTGAGCAAAGATGGCACACGGTTACATGGCATCATGCCCTATCGCAATTATTACACAATGGCACAAGATGACATACAAGCCATCATCGCTTATTTACGCACATTGCCCGCCATTGAAAATAAAGTAGAACGCACTTGGGCACCGGGCGAAGGTGCTGTTCCCGAACTACTGCCCGAAGGTGAATTGCTACAATCCGTCCCCACCGAATCGGTGAAATTGGGCGAATATTTGGTCAATACCATCATGAGTTGTGGCGATTGCCATACGCCCGTTGACCCGGTGACGTTTGCCCCCGTGATGGATAAATGGCTGGCGGGCGGTCAACCTTATGAAGGTCCCTGGGGCATCGTCTATGCCGCCAATATTACGCCGCACGAAACCACTGGTATCGGCAAATGGACGCCGGCTCAGATTGAAGCCGTTTTCCGCAGCGGAGTGCGTTTGGATGGGCGACGCTTGGTGCTGATGCCTTGGCAAGATTATGTGACGATTTCTGCCGAAGATTTAGCCGCTTCGATTGACTATCTGAAGAATGGCTTGGCAGCGGTAGATAACGAAATTCCTGCACCCGCCATCGAAGACCTGTTTTTGCAAACCGTCGAAGTGCCAGAAGTAGCCGCACAAACCATAGCCACAGATAACACACCTCTCATTGTCGGGGGTATTGCAGCAGTGGCAATCGTCTTGTTGCTTGGCGGTGTGATGATGATGCGGCGGCAAAAACCGGCGACGGCAAAATAATGTGGTCTTATCCCCACCCCTAGCGCACCTTGCGACGGCGCTTCATCCCTTCCCCGTTGTATGGAGAGGGGACTTACTGCACCGTTGTAAACCCCCTCTCTACGCAGTGGAGAGGGGGCAGGGGGTGAGGATTTTCTTAACCTGACAGGCATGGGGACACTTGTATATTGTCCCCTAAACAATCAATTTCCAAATTCGTTGTCAGAAGAATGGCTCATTTTTCGTATGACTTCAACGCCAACATCAGCCCCAATTTACCTCAGCATTCGCTGGAAACTGCTGCTGCCGTTTCTGGTTATCATCGCCTTTGTATTGGTGATTGTACTGCCATTTACGGTGAGCCTCATTGCCCAACGGATTGAAGTTGAAGCCGATAACCGCCTGAGCCAGCTATCACAATCAGCAGCACGTTTATTAGAACAGACACAACAGCAGTCGCTCTTGGCAGCCAATTTTGTCGCTAACTTGTCCGATATGGAATTCGTCACTGCCGGGCAAATCTCGGCGTCAGGCGTCTTAGTTCCACGTAAAAGTGAATTGGGATTACAAGAACTGAGTTTTTATCTGCCTGACCATCAACCCGGCGCACCCGCTTATTATTACGGGGGACCGGCAGTAGCGCGGCGATTGCAAGTCAGCAAAGATACCCAACGAATCCGCGATGAACTCATTCTATCGGTGATTCAAACCCAGACCGCCCAAGCAGGCATTGCCATCGCGCCACAATCCTCCCAAATTATCGGGGCGGCTCCGGCGATTTTTGATGGGGAATTTCAAGGCGTGGTCATCGCCGTGATTTATGTGGATGAAGTCTATATCCAGCAAATCAGCAATATTTTGGGGATAGATACCGCAATCGTTAAAGACAACGCCGTCATTGTCTCAACGATTGACCGTTCCAGTGGTTATGAATTGCTTTTGCAGCAAAATTTCATCAATCCGCAAGGCTTATCGTCGCGCACGGTAATGTATCAGGATGGCGTACAACGGCGCTTGGTTGCCTACCCATTGACGTTAAATGGCATTTCGCAAGGTAGTTTGTTGGTGGCGCAGCCATTGACGAACCTGCTGGAAGTGCAAAGCCAATTGCAAACCATTCTGCTAATTTTCGCCGGAGTGATTGCGCTGATTATGATGCTGTATGCGATTGGCGTGATTTTGAATTTCGCCCGCCCCATTGAACGCTTAGTCATGGCGACCAAGCAGGTCAGCGGCGGCAATTTTAGAGAACGGGTTGCGGTTTCCAGCACGTTTGGGCGCGATGAAATCACTGAACTCAGTCAAAATTTTAACGCCATGACGGAACGGCTGGAAGATTTATACGATGGTCTGGAACAGCGCGTCACTGAACGCACGCATGAATTGGCGGATGCCATGCAAGAATTGGCTGTCGCCCGCGATAAGGCACTAGAAGCGAATCGCGCTAAAAGCACATTCTTGGCAAATATGAGCCATGAACTTCGCACGCCGCTGAATGCCATTATTGGCTACAGCGAAATGTTGCAAGAAGAAGCCCAAGATTTTGGCTACGATGATTTTATTCCTGACCTCGAAAAAATTGGCAAAGCGGGGACGCACCTGCTATCGCTCATTAATGACATCCTCGATTTATCCAAGATTGAAGCAGGCAAAATGGATTTATCGCTGGAAACATTTGATGTCTACAGCCTGATAGATGAAATCATTACGACGATTACGCCGTTGATTGAAAAGAATCACAATCAATTGGTGGTGCAAGCCAGCAAAACGCTCGGACAAATCACCAGCGATAATACCAAAATGCGCCAAGTGATTTTTAACCTGTTGAGCAATGCTGCCAAATTTACATCGGATGGCACGATTACGCTGGATGTGCAGCGCGTCATGAATGATGGTGTTGACCAGATTGAAGTGCGCGTAATGGATACGGGCATTGGCATGACGCCGGAACAAGTGAAAAAATTGTTCCAAGAATTTACGCAAGCGGATTCGTCTACCACGCGCAAATATGGCGGAACAGGCTTAGGTCTCACCATCAGCCGCCATTTCTGCCGCATGATGGGCGGCGACGTGAGTGTTACCAGCGATTACGGCAAAGGCTCCGTCTTTTTGGTACGGTTGCCTGCTGTTGTCCGCAAAACTAAAGGCGATACGCAAGAACAACCTGCCATTACCCCATCGGCTATTCGTCCGGTGGTGCTGCCCGCCGAAGGGGGCGCGACGGTATTGGTGATTGATGATGATGCAACGGTGCGTGATTTGTTAATGCGCCTGCTGGAACGCGAAAATTTCCATGTGCTAACCGCCGAAACGGGCGCTGAAGGCTTACGTTTGGCACGCGAACATCGTCCCCGCGTGATTACGCTAGATGTGATGATGCCCGGCATGGATGGTTGGGCGGTGTTGACGGCGCTAAAAGCCGATACTGAATTGGCAGAGATTCCGGTGATTATGCTGACGATGCTGGACAGCCAAAATCTGGGGTTTGCATTGGGCGCAACCGATTACATGGTCAAGCCGATTGACCGGACGCGCTTATTGGCAGTCCTCAATCGCTATCGGCGGGCATTAACCCCCACCGAACAGAAACAAGCCGGGCATGTTCTCATCGTGGAGGATGATGCCGAAATCCGCGAATTGGTGCGGCGCACGCTGGAAAAAGAAAATTGGCGCACGCTGGAAGCAGAAAATGGGCGCGTCGGTTTAGCACGGGTGGCAAGCGCAATTCCCGAAGTCATTTTGCTGGATTTGATGATGCCAGAAATGGATGGCTTCCAGTTTATTACCGAACTGCGGCGTAATCCGGCATGGCAAAATATTCCGATTATCGTCATTACTGCCAAAGACCTCAGTACCGATGACCGCCAACGCCTGAATGGTTATGTGGAGCGCATCTTGCAAAAAGCGTCTTATCACCGCGATGAACTACTCAACGAAGTGCGGGTGCTGGTACAGAGTTATACGAGTTAGTGGGTAGCGATTGGCTTTTAGCTGTTAGCTTTTGGCAGTTCATCTTGAAACATGATGAAATATGAATAATTCTTAGTTCCAAAGCAAGCACATCAAATTTTCATCAGTCTACAAAAGATAAGAATGGTTCTGTAGGGGCGAGGCATGCCTGTCAAGATAAGAAAACCTCACCCCCTGCCCCCTCTCCACTGCGTAGAGAGGGGTTCACAACGGCGCAGCAAGTCCCTTTCTCCATGAAATGGGGAAAGGGATTTAGGGATAGGGGATTTTAAAAATGCTTAACTTGACAGCGGTGGGACACGGTATGCCTCGCCCAATCGGCGTTTTTGAAGCAGTCTCTTTAGCAGACTTGTCAGTTTGGCAGCCGGAAACTTTAGTTTCTGGCGACATAACACAACAACAATCGAACTTTGCAACTAAGCAACTAAGAGCTAAAAGCTAAAAGCCAACCGCTAAAAGCTAAGGATTTCTATGCTGCGCCTTATCGCTATCGCGTTATATGTTGGTTGTGCTAGCGTGCTGCTAACCGCCTGTTCCAGCACGCCACAAGCCGTCCCTTTTGCCACCCAACGCCCGACGCAAACGCCCTTCCCCGCTACCGCCACCAGCGAACCGCTGTGGGGTGCTGCTCGTGGGCAAGTATTATTCAATACTATGCAACCGGAAGCTGGCTTTGCGTGTGCCACTTGCCATTATCCCAATTCTGACCGCCGCTTGATTGGACCCGGACTGAAGGATATGCTCAAAAAAGCCGTCTCGTATGGCATTGGGCAAACGCTGCAAGACTACCTGCACGAATCCATCGTGACCCCGGATGCCTTCATCGTCCCCGGCGAACCGCCCTACCCAACGGGCTTGATGCCAGAAAATTATGCCGATATTTTCAGCGACGCCGATTTGAAAGATTTAATCGCGTATCTGATGACGTTGTAAACAAAAATATGAACCGCAAAGAAAAACCTATTGAACCACGAAGAACACAAAGAACACGAAGAAAAACTTCTTGAACCACAGAGAACACTGAGCGCACTGAGATTTCACAGAGAAAAATTGGCAATTTGATTATTGGTTAAATAACATGTGGTTTTTGACTCAGCACTTAGTCCTCAGCACTCAGCACTATTTTCACCACAAAGACACGGGGCGCGTAGACACTGCCCATCGAACACCGAGATTTCACAGAGAAAATGAACCGATTTATCGGTTTTCCCCAAAAATGCAGGCGGCGGTTTTCAACCGCTGACGATGCCAACCACCCTATTTTTGAACCACGAAGAAAATTTCCCAAACATACGGGGACACAGCCCCACCCCTACACGCCCCGACTCCCCCTCTCTACGAAGTGGAGAGGGGGTTGGGGGGTGAGGTTAAGATGCTAGGGGTGAGGGCTTTCGCGGTTTTAAGCCCCTCCCTATGCAATGGGGAGGGGTTGGGGTGGGGATATGGGAGGATCGCCTGTGCATAACTCGCGCCCAAAACCCAAATTTTCGATTCACGCCTTCGGCGGCAGGGGATTCCCCCGCACCCCCTTTCAGAGGGCGACGCTCACGCGCCGCTGGAGTCAGAGGTCAGAGTCTAGAGAGTCAGAAATCAGATTGAAATAGCGGCAATACGCAACCCAAAACTGTCGTAACGAAAGTACGGAACGCTATAGTTGCGGGAGTCAGCGCGGGCATTATTCCGATTGTTGTAGAACGAACCGCCCCGCAGCACCCGCCGAACATTTGTACTTATTTCTTGTTCTAACGGATTGAACTTAGAATCTGCATAGGCGCTCCAAGACCATTCCCACACATTGCCACTCATATCCAGCACGCCATAGGGCGATACCCCCTGTGGATACTGCTCGACCGGCGTCGTTTTCTCGAAACCACTTTCTGCTGTATTGCCCTTTGTTTTATCGAACTCGTTTCCATAAGGATACACTCTTCCATCGGTGCCGCGTGCCGCTTTTTCCCACTCATATTCCGTTGGCAAGCGCACCAGCCAATCGGCAACGTTATCAATGGCATAGCCCCCGCCCAACTGTGCCGATAACCAGCGGCAGAAGGCGATGGCATCGTACCAATCCACTCTTTCGCGCGGGTGCGCCGCAATTTTCCAGCGTTGATCGCCCGGTTTTTGGTTGCGCTGTGCCAGCCCTTCCCACCATTTCGGCGAATGAAAACCGCCTTTGGCATCAATAAAGACCTGAAATTGGTTGTAGGTGATGGGGTATTTGCCCATAGCAAAGGCGGGCAGCGTCAATGTTTCGTTATTTTCGCCATACAAGAATTCACCTGCTGGCACATCACACAAGTCAAATGGGTCGCCAATGATAGCGCGGATGGCGGCAGCAAATTCGGCAGTGGTTTTGCGTGTTTGTGTTGTTTCTTTTGCCCTCCCCCCCTGCCCCATCTTGACCTCACCCCCAACCCCCTCTCCTGAAGGCGAGGGGGCTTTGGCGGGTGGTGGAATATTCTCATTCTGTTGTGCCTGCCCATGAGGGGGAGGCACGATGTTGATTTGGGGTGGCGAAGGGGTTTTGGCGGGCGGTGATAGGGTTTCGCGTGTTGCAAATCCCTTCGGGTCAAAAGTCTCGCCTTCTAAATAATCCATCGGGAGAGCTTCGTACAGCGCCCATTGCTTTTTAAAGGCGAACATCGGGCTATTTTGTTCTACCATCTCGATCAGTTCGCCATACAGCCGAATTCGTTCTAACCAATGTGCCGACGAATCTGCATACAGAGGGTCATTGCGTCGCACCAGCGTATCAAAATGCTTTTCAGCATCAGCAAATGCTAGCCGATAAGCATAATCGCGGGCGGCGGCATAAACACTGTGGTTACTGCCATGTACGCTCTTGCTATCTGGGTTCAACGGACGCGGCGCATTGATGTCACGCGGCCAGTTGCGCTCGAACATTTCTACGGCAGTTTGGAATTTGCTGTAAAACTCCGTTGCCACATAAAAGAGAAATTGCCGTTCCCCTAACCAGTCTGGCACCAATGCCCATGTATCTTTCGGCAAATCGTACTTGCCTGATTGAACATTGAGGGTGAACTCATTATCCAGAACGACGGGAATAATTGGGCGATTGCGCTTATGAGCATAGTGAAGTTCAGCGCGGCACACTTCGCTTTGCAGGCTGGCACGCGACAAGTTAAATACGAACATATCACAATCAATAATGGCATCTACAATCGCATCCCACCAATGCGGGCTGGCAGGCGGCAGGTTATGCTTATCCTGCCATGTCATGTAGCGCGGCGTGCCATCTTCATACGGCAGCAGCGCCAAATCACGGGCGATTTTGTCCACTTTGGCGGCATCGGTACTGCGATAACTGATGAACAATTTTTTAGTTTTTGGCGGTGTCATAGCGTTTCTTTAAGCCGAGGCGAATATTCACTTATTATGCCGTATTCCCCTGTAAGCGACAACCAGCGGGGTACAAATTTTCTCTGTGAAATCTCAGTGCGCTCAGTGTTCTCTGTGGTTCAAAAAGATTTTCTTCGTGTCCTTTGTGTTCTTCGTGGTTCAAAAGATTTTCTTGGCGTTCTTTGCGGTTAAAAATAAAAAGGACAGAGCAGTAAACCTCTGTCCCATAAGCCCAACTCTAGTGCATCAATTCCATTGTCTTTCGCAAAACGCGCTGATGCTCATTCGTTCGATACGCACCTCCTGTCTATGCACGTCCGGCACTATCCCGTACAATGCCCATCGAAACACAGCGTAAGCCATGTTTCTGTTTGGTTGCATCAGCCGTTTGTTGGAAACTATGTGGGCTGATGCCCCTATTGAAATGGGTGGCGGCAAAAAGGCGATGACCCTATTTTTGAGTCTACCTCGTCATCTGCCGACAAAAATAATATACGGTGCTTCTTGGCAAAATGCAAGCAATTCGCGGCACGAATCAAAAAGAGGGCGTTCAACTTGCCCTCTTTTTTGTTTGCTAGATAGAGACTGGAATTTTACGACCGCTTGCGTTTGGGGCGGTGCAGCCCAATGATGCCCGCCAACAAGCTAATCACACCCGTCAGCGCAATCAACGGCAACCGATATTGGCTCCACGGCGACATCCCAGTACTGGGCAACGACCCCACGCTGAGGACATTCGGCGCAGTGGCACAACGAGAGGCGATGTTATTGGCAGAGAAACACACTTCGTTCCGTAAGACAAACGGCAGCACCACATTATTCCGCACCCGCGTATTAATCGTGATGGTCACGCTTTGACCGGGGTTGACCGTGCCTTGCGAGAAGCTAACCACTTGCCCGGTTGTGGTGGTCGTGCCAGACGTTGCTACCACCGACGTAATTTGCACTTCGCTGGGCATACTATCTTGGAACGTCACATTATTGACCGGAATTGTCCCCGGATTGGTAATCGTAATTGTCCATGTAACAGGTTCACCCGGAATAGCAAACGGCGGATTCACGTTCTTGGTAATGAACGGGTCAACAATCGTCAACAACGGATTAACGGCACTTGCCCCGGCAACTTGCCCGGCAGTGTTGGCTGAACCGCCCGAATTGTTGACCGACCCATCGCCACCTGCTGGCGGCACAGGACCACCACCTGCCCCGGCAACATTCGTCACATCAGTGGCAGTCACAGGGGTTTGGGCAGCACCCAATACATCCTGATAATTCAATGTAGCAGTATTGGTAAACACCGTCCCCGCCGCCGCCGCCGGTAAATTAATCGTCAGCGTGACGCTGCCCCCCCCCGCCGCTGCCACAGTACCAATATTCCAATTGACCGGACCCGTGCCAGTACAACCACCTGTGCAACTATTAAAGGTTGAACCTGCTGGTATATTATCCGTAATCGTGACATTGGTTGCATCAGCAGTACCCGTATTGGCATATGCCAGCGTATACGTCACGGTTGCGCCGCCTGTGCCAATTGTGGCTACCCCGTCAGATTTCGTCAGCGTCATCAGCGGTGCGCCAGCCGGTGCCACTGAGGTGGTGGTATCTTGTGCCGTGGCAGGCGGGAAAATATTGCCAAGTGTATCTTGATAAGCCGCCGAAGCATTGTTGGTGAAAACTGTGCCAGCCGCCGATGCAGGCAATGTAATCGTCAAACTCAGCGTGCCAGTAGCCCCAGCGGCAACAATACCCAAATTCCAAGTGATGGGTCCAGCACCCGCGCCCGTACAACCGCCTGTACAACTCACAAATGTCGCACCGGCGGGTAGCGTATCGGTTAATACCACATTAGTGGCAGCACCGTTGCCCGTATTGCTATAATTCAGCGTGTAGGTGATGTTGCCACCTGCCGTCGAAACCGTTGCCCCACCATCACTCTTTGTTAAAGTGATATTAGGCGTTAAAGGCTGCTGCAAAAAGACCATGCCGCCCGTAAGACCCTCAAAAATATATTGATTCGGAACATTCGTACACAGCCGCGCCCGCCACCAACCGGCATCAGCAGCAGTTACTGCTACCGTATCGCCCACGCGAACAGCAGGCGCACCCGGCACCCCGCCGCCATTCCAACGATTGCCACCAGAAGATGTACCAGCAACCGTCGTTCCGTTCGGACGAATATAAGTAACACTAATATTTGGGTCAGGGGCGACCTGGCTTTGATCCATGTCGAAGTTGTGCAACGTAATATTCGGCGTCAGTCCATCCACAAAGTAGTAGAAATCCTGGCAGCCATTCGCAATTGGTTCGTAGGTAATCCGCAGACTACCAGCGTTTAATTCATCACCATTGCCAGCAACTGCATCTGAATCGTCGCGTTGATTGCCATTATTGAGAAGTGTAGACTGCGCTGCGCCAATCCCAGAACAGGTTCCGGGTCCCGGGATGCTCACAGTACAATCGGGATCATGCGCCACGCGCAGCCGCCAACCATTTTCATCATCGCTATCCGCAACATCAGGATCACCATTGCCCGTATTGGGAATCAAACGATATGTACCACATCCCGTGACTTCTGGGTCAATGGTTGCCAATTCAACCCAACGTTGATTGGTACCGCCTGCCGATGTAAAGGTGGGCGCTGCTATCGTTGCCCCACCCGGTGCAATCAATGTAAAGCGCGTAACATCAATGACAGCGGACCGCACTTGGTCAAGTGGATCACCAGTACCATTCATTTCGGGGTCAAACAGCGCAAATGTCAAGGGAACAGCTCCCGGTACACTCGTGCCCCAGGTACAAGGCACAACAATGCTTAGTTCATGCGCTTGATTAGCACCGGCTATGCTGGTGTAAAAATCCCCACTATTCAAAATTGTGTTAGGACCGTTGGTTTGAATAGCAACAGTGACCCCAGTGGGAGGCGGGACATCGAAGGCTTGAACCGACACGCCGAACAATAACAGCAGCATGAGCAAACCTAG
>JALHOR010000036.1 GCA_022842885.1 Anaerolineae bacterium | reverse complement strand
GCTTTGGCTGGGGCGATTGCCCTTATCGCCACCATTGCCTCAGCATGGTTTGGTGTGGCTGCCCCCATCGCTGCGATTGCCGCGATTATCGGGGTATCTTGCGCGGGGTTGGCATTTATTTTACGCAGTATCCTCACCGTTGCCTCGTTTGCCTATAAAGATATCGACAAAAAGACTGCCATCACCAATCTGGTGGGTGTATTGGGCAATATGCTTGGTATCATCTCATTTGGGGTGGGCGTCAAATTGGCAGGTGGCATTAACTTTGAATCTGAAGTATCGAAAACGGTTGGGCGCGACATTGGCGCGGGAATTGCCTTTTCGGTTGGTACGAAAGTCTCATCGGTTGTGACGGATATTGCTCAATCCAAACGGGCGATTCAGCGCGAAGGGGAGAGTGACGAAGAAAAAGCCAAACAAAATCCGGTTCTCATTGATATTGCCAACGTCTTGACTGAAGTCGAAGAGGTGCTGCCTGAAGAGAAGAAAGATGCTGCCCAAGATAAACAGGCAATTCTCACTGACCAGCCCAAATACGCTACCGTGGGCAATAAATTTGGCGAAATGTTGGGGCAGAACGAAGACCTGAAATCCAAAGCCAATGAGATGCAGTCCACGCAGCAGCAATTGGAAGATGCCGAAGAACAACCCGACGAAGAATCGGCGAATGAGGTTTCTGAACAAGATTTGAACCAATTAGAAGGCGATTTGAACCAAGGTGAGCAGTATATTGATAGTGAATCTGCCCCGCCGCTTTCGATGAGCCAAGTGCCGGAAAAGAAGAAGAAACGCGGCTTCTTTGGCAAGATTAAAGATAAAGTGAAGAGTGGTGGCAGATCCATCAAGAAGGCATTGTCCAAGTTGGCAATGCGGGCAAAATCGGTCTTCAACCGCTTTAAGGTTTTCATGAAGAAACTACAACTGAAGATTGCTGGTTTCGTCCTGAAGGCACTCGGTTTAGACAAAGATATGCAGGCAGCAAAACAAGAATTTGAATTGGATGCCAATAGCCAAGACCGCAAGATGCAAGAAGTGGATGTGCGCGAACAAAAAGTGCAAGAAGCCGATACTATGCTCGATGGCTTCAAGTAAAGCGGCATGACAATGGATGCATTTACGACGGGTTTACGGATGTCGCGCTTGTTGTTGGCAGTGGCGCTTATTTTAGGCGGTGTGGCAGGCTGGATCGGTCTGCTCACCGCCGATGGTGCGGACAAAGTAGCGCAAACGGTAGCAATTTTTTATCCGCTGTTGGCAATCATATTGCCCGGCGGTTTGGCACTTGTGGTTTGGTCAACGTTGCAAACCGAAGCCGGGGGAATGCCCGCTTTGTATCAAGAAGTGGGGGTTGCCCGCACCATGTTATCTATCGCGGCGTTGGTGGGTGCCGCTGGCGGCAGCGTATTATTTTGGATTGTGGCAACTGCCTTATGCGGCTCAGTCGGTGGCGAAGATTTGAACCAAGTGCGTGATGCGATTTTAGCGAACATTCCCGCTTGGCAACTTATTGGCGTGCTGCTCTTGACAATCGCTACGGGGCTGATTTTGGCGCAATGGGCGCACCAACGCGCCCAAACCCGTTAAACGGGCGGCTCATAACGTGTTCTAGAGTGGTAATGTACGGCATTTTTGAACTACAGAAGTAAATTCATGAAAAGTTTTGGATTAAACCGCCAAGACGCCAAGATGATTTTTATAGTCAATTTTGGCGCTTTGGCGGTTGATTTCATTTTTTTCTTTACGTTGATTTACTGAGATACTTGAGCCTGTAGACACTATCCATCAAAAGCCGAGATTTCACTGAAAAATAGGCTAAAAAGCTGATAGCTGACTGCTGAAAGCTATGCCCATGTTGAAAATTGCAATTAATAATATGAAAAACTGTTGCATTTACAAAACCGATTCTAAGTTCTAAACAACCTGCAATTGCACAATGCGGTCTACTGTGTTCCGCAATTCGGCGGGTGATGCATTCCATTTGATAGGCAGTGCCAACCAGCGATGTTCATGGCGGTCATAAATAGACACATCGCCTACATACTGTAAACGTGGATGCCAGCCCCCCATATCGGCAGCCTTACGAATGCCCCATTGGAATGCGCCGCCTGTTTTGGAAATCATGCCATCGCGGTCGGTGCGCTGTGCCTGAGAATAACCCATAACTTCGACCAACATGACTGCGTTAGGAAATTGTTCCGTCAGGGCAAAAAGCAAATTTTTGACATCTTCCTCACGAAAATACATCAGCAAGCCTTCGATGAGAATCAGCGTATGGGGATGTTTTTCGACTTGCTGCATCCACGCGAAATTTAAGGCACTCTCGGCGATATAAGTTTGGCGAGGTTGTTCTGGCAATAAGCGGCGGCGCACGGCAATGGCTTCCGGCAAATCAAGGTCATACCAACGAATTTGCCCATTATCCACGCGCAAAAAGCGGGTATCGAGTCCGGCGGCGATATTGATAATCACGGCATCCGGCTGTTGGGCGATGTAGGCGCTAGTTTGTTCATCCAAAATTTCGGTACGAACAGCAATCCCTAACGATGAGGTTGCGCCTGTTTCGGCAAATTTGTTAAAGTCATAATCAATTTTTGCCATCATCGCTACGGCTTGCGGGTCATGGCAAATGGCATCCGGGCGCTGTGTTTCTTGGGCGCGGGCATACAATGGCACGAGCAGCGTTTCCGGCACGCCAGAGAGGGTATCCACAGAAATTTTTTCGGTCATCGCAAAAACTTTCTAATCATTGTCAATTATATTCACCAGCACCCTTAAAAAATCTGCTGACATCATCATCCGTTGGTAAAGCCACATAATCCAATTGTGCCAACACGGTTTCTTCCAGTGTTTGCTGTTCAATGCCCGCCAAGATTTCCAGATGTTCTGCAAGGCGCTCTGGTAAGGTAATCGTGATAGTTCGGCTCATGGATGAAATTCTCACTTTTTAGCTTGCTTTTCCCATTATAGCGCGAAATGTGGCTCACAGGTTGAAGATAAAACGAATGCCGATGAACAGCAAAAATAACCCATATAAGCGCCTCACTGTTTGGGCAGGCAAGCCTAAAGCGACCCGTGCGCCAAAAATCGCGCCAACTGCCAAGCCTAACGCAATCGGCAATACACTGTTCACATCCACCAAGCCCGCCGAGGCATATTCAATGACGCCGGGCAAACCGACTGGCAGCAGCAGCGCCCCCAATGATGTTCCTGTGGCTAATTTCAGTTCAAAGGCTAAGAGTGTCGTTAAGGCTGGCACAATCACCACGCCGCCACCAATGCCAAACAAGCCCGATGCAATCCCGGCAATAAAGCCAATCGTGACCAACAATGCCAAAACGCGCGGTTGCCACAAATCAATGGCTGGCGCATCGGGTGTTTTTTCTGGTTTCACGCCACGATATTCTTGCCACCACTGGCGCGGCGCAGTATAACGCCATGCCATATACAGCAGAAAACCCCCATAAATTTGCTTGAGGATTAAGGGGTCAAGCCCAAGTGCAAGGCGTGCGCCGAACCATGCCCCCAACAGCAATCCCAACGCCACGCCGCCGGATGCTACCAATTTCAATTTGCCTGCCCGGTAATATTCGATGCAGGCGAAAATCCCGACAGGCAGTAGCAGCACCGCCAACGACGTACCATTTGCCGCCGTCAACGAAAATCCCCAAAAAACAACCAGCGACGACACAATAATCAACCCGCCGCCGATGCCAAACATGCCAGAAAGAACCCCGGCAACCAAGCCCAAAAGCAATAAACCAACTGGAAACATCGCTAACATCACTTTCACGGGGAGAGGATATATAACACCATAAAAATTGATTATAACTTATTTTAGGCTGTTATTAGGGACGGAGAGAGGACAACAGGGGAAGAATGTCATCGTCTAATGATGAGGTGGCAGGACATAGCAAGCGATGCCTGCCCACCTCATTAGCATTTATTTAGCGTAATCAATCGCTCGTGTTTCCCGAATCACATGGACTTTAATTTGTCCGGGGTATTGCATGGTTTCTTCCACGCGGCGGGCAACATCTTTTGCCAATTCCAGTGCGGCTAAATCATCCACTTGTTCTGGGCGAACAATAATGCGGATTTCGCGCCCGGCTTGCAGCGCATAACTTTGCTCCACACCTTTAAAGCTGTTGGCGATGTCTTCCAAGGTTTTGACGCGCTTGATATAGGCATCCAAACTTTCGCGGCGGGCACCCGGACGCGCCCCAGAAATCGCATCGGCGGCTTCGACGATGTAGGCTTCCACACATTCATGCTCAACTTCATGATGGTGGCTGGCAACGCAGTTAATCACTTTTTCGTTGACGTTATAGCGTTTGAGGAAATCAGCGCCAATGATAGCGTGTGTGCCATCTACTTCATGGTCAATGGCTTTGCCAAGGTCGTGCAGCAAACCACCCGCACGGGCAATGGCGACATCCGCGCCCAATTCGGCAGCAATCATACCCGCTAAATTACTGGTTTCGATAGCGTGAGCATGTTGATTCTGCCCATAGCTGTAGCGATATTTGAGTCTACCTAATAACTTCAAGACTTCGCGGTGCAGCCCATGCACACCTGTCTCGTAAGCGGCACGTTCACCCTCTTCTTGGATAGTGCGTTCAACTTCGGCTTTGGTGTCTTCCACCAATTTCTCGATACGTGCCGGATGAATGCGCCCATCGGCGACAAGTTTGGTCATCGTCAACCGGGCGACTTCGCGCCGGATGGGGTCAAAACTGCTGATGGTGATGGCTTCGGGCGTATCATCTACGACCACATCCACGCCGGTTGCCAATTCAAAAGCGCGAATATTGCGCCCGTTACGCCCGATAATGCGCCCTTTCATCTCATCGCCCGGCAGTGGCACCACACTCACCGAAATTTCGCTGACATGTTCGCTGGCGAGACGCTGCACTGCCACCGAAATAATATCGCGGGCGCGTTTATCGGCTTCTTCTTTGGCTTCTGCCTCCACCTGACGAATGATGCGTGCCATATCATTGCGCGATTCTTGCTCGGTTGCCGCCAATAACTGGACTTTCGCTTCATCCACCGTCATATTCGAGATGCGCTGAAGTTCTTCTAATTTTTCTTGTTCCTTACGGGCGACATCATTCTCTTTTTTATCAATTTTGCTCTGGCGTTTATTGAGATTCGTTTCCCGCAGTTCGACGCGCTCTAAGCGTTTATCCAGTTCTTCGGTACGTTTATCCAAACCTTCACGGCGGCGCTGTAAAGCCTCTTCCTCGCGGTCAAGTTCTTTACGGCGGCGCGTCATCGTCCCTTCAATTTCATCCAAACGAGCGCGGGCTTTCTTCTCGTTTTCGTCCAGCAGTGCCTCCGATTGGCGGGTGGCACTATCCAGTGTGTCTTTTGCCTGTGCCTCTGCTTGACTCACAATGGTCTGTGCTTGGTTGCGTTGGGTAGTCAGCAATTGCTGACGCCCGGCAACCACACCGACTATCGCGCCCACGATGAGCGCGACGATTCCGACAACAATTTCCATAGCGGCTCTATCCCATCAATGCGCGTGTACTTTCAATCCTCATCGCTCAAGGGATAGACGGCAGTTGCATCGGTTGTGCCAAAATAGGCTGCATCCTGTTCGGCAAGTTCGGCAATAATGCGCCGAATGACCGGGGCAGCCGCGGCATAACTGAAACCACGACGTTGTAGAAACTGACCGAGTTTTTGGGTGAAGCCCTGCCGAGTTTGCCCGCGCAGGCGGCGGAGTTGGCTATGTGCCGCCCGATACACGGCATCATCCACATCTACCAATTCTTGCACCAATTCTTGGATGATGTTGGCAGCCACCCCTTTTTGGCGGAGTTCATATTGTAATGCTTGCGGACCCAGCGGCTTAAACGCCGTGCGATTCTCTATCCAGAAGCGGGCGAATGCCCGGTCATCCAAATAGCCTTGGTCGCTCAGATGCTGGAGAGCAGCCTCTACGACTTCTGGCGCAGTGCCTTTGTGCGTTAGATGTTGGCGAATTTCTTGGGTACTGCGCGGGCGATACGCCAGCAATTGAATCGCTTTTTCGATGTTGCGCTGGACAGTATCTTTTGCCTGCAAAGCGGCAATCTCAGCATCCGATAGCGCCTGCCCCTTACGGAGTGCGGCAGCATCCAATTCATTCAACCCGAAAGCAAATTCGCCATCTAGGTAAACGTTCACCCGTCCATGATGTTTCTGCTGGCGTTCCAGCAGCGTAATGGTTCGCATTTTCCTGTCCATCAACGCAAACAGCCGCAGTCCTTCCACATGGCATACTGCGGCTGCAAGACGACAAAGATTCCGAAATCTGGCATAATTGCCCCCGAATCCCAAAGATTAGGGGGACAATAACAGGTCTGTTTTACAGTTATCACTGCCCGGCGTTGTTACTGCTCAGACAGAACAGTAAACACTCCACCTCATACGTTCACTACCGATAACTTGCAGCGGGAAATGCCCGCTTATGTGTAAGGACACTGCTCTGCCATATCGGGGCAGTCTATCATCGCTGGTTTTGTCGTTGCAGCCTGCGTTTCGCCGAATATTTATCTACCGCAGTCTCAGTCTCGTTGCTACTTTTGTAAGCTCTAATTGAGTAGAGTTTTCAATATTGTCGCGCCGTCTATCCAGTGGCGATGTTCCAAACAACAATCTTGCTACCCTACACTTTATCCGAAAATGAGATTTCGTGCAAGTCCCCGCGTTGCAATAACCCTATGCCTGCACCAGTACTGACTTGCGTTTTTGGACGGAAATTCGCATGGTTAAGCCCGACGCAATGAAGCCCATCAGCGCCGCCGATAGAAAAATCAGGTGATAATCGCCAAAAATATCGCGGAATAAACCGCCCGCTTGTGCCGCCAGTCCCGCACCAATCATATGCGAACAGAAAATCCACCCATAGATTGTCCCGACGGACGCTCTGCCGAAACGCTGTGCCGTCAAATTCACCGTCGGCGGTACAGTCGCCACCCAGTCTAAGCCGTAGATGACCGCAAAAATTAACAAACCACGCATTTCTACCACAAACGGCAGCGCCACTAACGATAGCGCCCGCAACCCATAATACACGGACAGCAATTTACGATTGTCGTACTTATCTGAAAGCCAACCAGAAATGAGCGTACCAATCATGTTCATGATGCCCATCAGCGCCAAGGCACCCGCTGTTTCCACTTCTACAAAGCCATGCTCAACCGTATGTGGCAGGAGATGGGTGCCAATCAAGCCGTTGGTGGTATACCCACACACGAAAAAACTGCCCGCCAACAGCCAAAAATCACGAGTGCGAATGGCTTCTCGCAAAGGTGTACCGCGCTCATTTTCGGCTTGTGCTGCTGATGATGCCAACGGTTTGCCGCCTACAGGCTCTAAACCCATATCTTCCGGGCAATTTCGCATCAATAAAAACACGGGCAGCAGCAGTGCCACCCCGATAGTGGCGACGACAGCAATTGCCACGCGCCAACCTTCGTTGGCAGTCAGATTAATCAACATGGGGACGAATAAAAATTGTCCGGCAGCGGCAGCACCACTAAAGATGCCGACAATCATACCGCGATGTTTGTTAAACCAGCGATTCGCCACCGTTGCGCCCAAAACACCGGCAATACCGCCCGTGCCGACCCCGGTCAGCAAGCCCCAAAACAGATGCAACTGCCATAATTCGCGTAGTGCCAGCAATGGGGTTAAGCCCGCCGCAGTCAGTGCCAGCGCCCCTAGCATTACTTTTTTGGGTCCAAAGCGGTCAATCAGACTGCCCGCAATGGGTGCGCCCAAGCCAAACACAAATAAACTGATGGCAACCGCAAATGAAATGCTGGATCTATCCCAACCAAATTCGGCTTCTAAAGGCTTAATAATAATGCCGGGAATGGTGCGAACTCCGGCGGCAAATAACATCACAAAAAACGTAATGACCACAATCAACCAAGCGTAATGCCAGCGTGCTTTCATGATAACTATCCTAATGTTGGAAATAGTGCAGAGGTTCAGAAGTTGCTTCTGATGTTGTTTATTGTGGCAAGTTTGGTGCTGATTGGATAGTACCGCGATGGTCTTAATATCTAGCTGTAAGCCGTTGAATCAGAATGTGAGCGCGGGCAAAAGCCATGCATGGTTCGCTTGCACTCGTTACACCGCCTGCCGCTGGCGATATATCGTCAGGGCGGCGCTCATAAAATCATGCAATGTTTGGTCGTATTGCCGGAAGGGGTCGGGGATTGCCTCAAAATCGGCATACATGCGATTTAAGGCATTTTCTATGTCAGGATTGCCCCCAGTAAATTGCTCAATCAATTGCTGCATCTGCGCTGCCAATGGTTGTAATTGGGGGTCATCGGGTGACAAATGCAAATTTTCGCGGAAGGCTTCGATTAAAGTTATCCACTCTTGTTCGCCTTGTTTGATTTTTTCGGGCGGTATCGTGCTGGCACGCTGCATCAAAACTTGCCATTCTTCCGGCGAATAATGGCGGCGCAACCAATCTTTTTCATTATGAAGCACGCTTAACAGCATGGCATTGTCGGAAATATGTGGCAGGGTATCCAGTTTTGCCAGCGCCTCTATGGCTTGCCCTAAAGCGACGGATGCTGCTTGCAAGGTTGCGATTTGTGCGTCCAATTGGGTTTTGCGCTCCAGCATGGTCTGCTGCAAATTGGTGTTACGCGAATCGAGCAGCGTCTTAATTTCTTCCAGCGTGAAGCCCATGCCGCGTAAAGTGCGAATTTGCTGCAAACGCGCAAAATCATTGGCTTCGTAAAAACGATGCTTGGATTGTTTGTGGCGTGCCGCACGCAGCAGCCCAATCTGGTCATAATGATGCAGGGTTCGCACCGTGACACCGGATAATTCCGCGAAACGTGTCACCCGATACAAGCGTTTCATAGGGAGTTCTTTCTAACGTTGCCTATGGCTATTTTATAGCCTGACGTAACGGGAGGTACAAGCGTTAGCCAACTTATTGGGTTTCCCGCCAATATTGCAGCAGTTGTGCGCGGCTGAAAGCATATAGATTTTCTTCGACATCATGCAGAATTGTTGGGGTGACATGCTGCCACAAACGGTCTTGCATCAAAGTAGCATTATCCAGCATTTGGCGCAGAACAGCGGGTTCAGTAGCGATGCGCCCGCCAAAAATGTCTAGTGTTTGGCTCTTATCCGGGATTTGCCCCGCCACCAAATCACGCCAACCACACAAAATATCATCAGGCATAAACGGCAGCCAATGATCGGGGATGCAGTTTAGAAGTTGTTGCGCTGTTTCCAGTGATAACGTCTTTAAATCGCGCTCATCTTGGAAAATCAACAGCAGATGCAGCACGAAAAAACGCCCCCGCATACTCCCACCCCAGTCACTTTCAGCAAAGTGCGGCTTCAGCATATTCAGCGACCAATATTCATCGGCTGCCAAATGCGCCACATAGCCGGCGATAAATGCCCGCTGTGCGGCTGTTTGGGGGTGCATTAAGTCAGGATATTGGTGAGTCATCACCCGCCAAGGATGGTCAAGCATGGGCGTATCATACCGATAAAAATGCGCCGCATCACGCTCTTTGCCGGGAATGCGGGCATCGGCGCTGATGCTTCCTAGCAAATATGCCGGCAATTCCGCCAGCAGCAACGCTTGTACGGACTCTGGTAGTACAGGGTCAGCCAGTAAACGATAGGCAATTTGGAGATGTGTAAACGGTGTCGGCATGATCTTATTTTAATCAGATTGCATGGGGTTTGCGAGTCAAATTTCTATAAATATCACCCTATGATGCATGACATTGGTCACACGCCAGCCTATTTTAACGGGGTTACAATACGAATATAAACAGTAGCGAAGAAAAATAACACCTATTGTTGTTTTTAAATTTAACTTATGTTAAAATAAAGTCATCAAAGTAAAAACTTTGTACAGCCCAAACAGAGGATATGACCATGAACACTGTACTACTCAGTGATAAACCATCGCAAAAAACACCCTTTAAGCTGCCCTCATGGCTCACAAAAACCTGGTTAGAACCGCGTTTAGTTGCTTTAACCGCATTGGCAATCGTCGCTAGTTGGTTCGCCGAACAAGCCGGATTACCGGCTGGCTTCATCCTAATTTTGAATTTAACTTCGTACCTTGCAGGTGGGTTCTATGGCGCAAAAGGTGCCTTAGAAAGTTTGGCAAAGCGCAAAATTGACGTGGACATGCTGATGATTTTGGCGGCAATCGGCGCAGCAATTACGGGTAATTGGCACGAAGGCGCAATTTTGTTGTTCCTGTTTTCGCTTAGTAATGTCTTGCAAGATTACGCTATCGGGCGCAGCCGCAACGCCATCCAAAGTCTCTTTAAACTCTACCCAGAAACCGCCCATATTCGGCGCGGCGATGAGGCAATCACCATTAAATTCAGCGAAATCAAGCTGAATGATATTGTCCTCATCGAACCCGGTGAACGCATTCCAGTAGATGGCATCGTCATCAATGGGCGCTCTGCGGTAGACCAATCGCCTATCACGGGTGAATCCATGCCAGTAGATAAAGCCATAGGCGACACGGTATTTGCTGGCACATTGAACAAACACGGCATCTTAGATGTTAAAGCCAGCAAACTCGCTACTGAGTCCACTTTGGCACGCATCATCAAATTGGTCGAAGAAGCGCAGGAGAATAAAGCCCCTACCGAGCAGTTCCTAGATAAATTTGAAGAATACTACTCGCTACTCATTATCGGTGGCATCGCCCTATTCATTACGCTTCCGCCCGCGTTGGGTTGGGTCGAGTTTGGCACGAATTTTTATCGGGCAATGGTGCTGATGACGGTCGCTTCGCCGTGTGCGCTGGTGATTAGTGTTCCGGCGGCATTCATCTCAGCGATTGCCTCTGCCGCACGCGGCGGTGTGCTGTTCAAAGGCGGCGCGTATTTGGAACAACTTGCCGTTGTGAAAGCGATTGCCTTTGATAAAACAGGTACTTTGACGATGGGCGAACCGCGTTTAACCGATATTTTTGCGGTGGATATTCCTGAAAATGACCTGCTGGCATTGACTGCCGCTGCTGAAGCGCGTTCCGAACATCCGTTGGCATTAGCAATTGTGACCGCTGCCAAACAGCGCGGCATCGCATTACCCGAAGTGATGGATTTTGAAGCTATCCCCGGCAGAGGTGTTCAAGCGGTCGTAAACGGGCAAACGATTTTAATTGGCAGCTTGGCACATCTGAAAAATGATAACGCCTTGCCCGCACCTCTAGCAGCCAAATTAGAAGCCTTGGAAGAGGCGGGTAAGACCATCATGGGTGTGCTGCGCGATGGCACATGGGCAGGGCTGTTGGCGGCTGCCGATGCCGTGCGCCCCGAAGCCGCCCAAGTCGTGCGCGATTTGCGAGCATTAGGCATCGAGGTGGCGATGCTCACCGGAGATAATGAGCGCGTTGCCCATCAAATTGCTGCCCAAACCGGCATTACGCGCGTGTATGCCGGCTTAATGCCAGAAGATAAAGTGACAGCTATCCAACAATTGCAAACCGAATTTGAGATAGTGGCGATGGTCGGCGATGGCGTCAATGATGCCCCGGCATTGGCAGCCGCCCAAATTGGCATTGCCATGGGCGCTGCCGGAACCGATGTGGCACTAGAGACTGCCGATGTCGTGTTGATGGGCGATAAAATTGAACGCATCCAAGAGGCGATTCGCCTCAGCCAAAAAGCGCGGCGCGTCGTCTGGCAAAATATCACATTTTCGCTGGCAGTGATTTTTGTGCTGGTGTTCAGCACCTTCATCATCAATTTGCCGCTGCCATTGGGCGTCCTTGGGCATGAAGGCAGCACCGTTATCGTGGTGCTGAATGGCTTAATCACGCTGCTGCTCATCCCAGAAATTCAGCGTCGCCGCCAAACAGCGCGTGCCTGAGCTAGAACTTGTTTCACAAATCTGGCTGGTGGGGACACGGTATGCCGTGTCCTCCACAGAAAACCGAATTTTGGAATGACCTTTAGATAAAGATAAACGGATGTTACTTCGTCCGCAGGACAATAACGCCCATGATAATGAGCCATAATGACCAAATGATATAGCTGATGGCATTAATCGCTCCGGCATCACCCCATCCCGCAGGTTCAAGCAAGCCAGCCATTATCCCCACTGCCGCGACAATGCCCAATACGCCCAACCATGAACGAAATATCTGTGAGCGAAACATCATCACGCTTAACACAATCGTCCAACTTCCTGTGAATAAATATCCCAAATGTTCACCCACTGCCACGCCCAAATATTGATGCGCCACTTGGAACACCAGCGCAATGCTTTCGCGCACTGCCGGGTCGGTAGCGGTGTCAGTATATTGGCTTGCCAACATCGGCACTAAAAACACCCACCGCAGCAATCCCATGACTTGCACCAAACCACTTAACACCCCCAAAATGGCGGACGCTAGTGCCAACTGTGGGTGTTCTTCTTTGAAGATGCCATACAACAGCAATGCCAGCGGAATTGCCAAAAAGGCAGTCGCGGCAAAAGCGTACCATAATGCGATTAATGCGCTGCCACCCGCCGCAAATTGTGTCAGAATAGCATCGGTTGGTTGGCGCAAAATATCAGGATATTCAAAGGTGCTGCCCAGAGCAAAAAATGCTAGATTAAACACGATGGGGACAATGATTAAGAAGACCCCGGCGATACGACGGTGCATGGTATTTTTCCTTTATAGGTGATAGAGATAGATAGATTGAATTGAGATAGATAAAACGATGCGGTTATGGCGATAGATACGGCTTTAAGACAAACAGCATCAGGGCAGTGCCGCGCTCTATATGGGGGTCATCGAGTGGCTGCCCCCGCACTTCCAATGTCGCCAGCCAAAATTCGCTGATGAGCCAACATAAATCTGCTAGATGGTTCACCGTTGTGTCATCTATGGCAGCCGCAAAAACCCCGGCGTGTTTTAATGCCAAAATAATCTCACGGAAACCATCATAACCACGCTGCCGAATCGCCATATAACGCTCATGCAACAAGGTATCTTGGCGCAGCAATGCCAGCAGTTCTCGATAAACAAAACGATAGTCTGCCATGATTTTAAAATTGACCGTTACCAACGCCAGTGCATCCGCCAAGGTCGGCAGGTGGTGATCCGGTAGGGCAAATGCTGTGTCCGTTAGCGCGAACAAACGCTCAAACAATGCCCGGATAATTTCGTCTTTGTTGCCATAGTGATAATAGAGATTGCCCGGACTCATAACAGCGGCTTCCGCGATGTGATTGGTCGAAATTGCCGCAGTACCTTGCTCATTGAATAACCGAAGGGCAGCGTCCAAAATGCGATCTTTCGTCTTCATAAGCACCTTTTAGAGTATTTACTCTACTTGAAAATAAGTTTAGAGCAAAAACTCTAAATTGTCAAGAGGGCAAAATGGATTTGTGTTGCCCTTCAATATATTTTCTGAAGATAAGACAATCATCCTGAGAAGGTGTCATTCATCTGTTGGTTTTGTTGCAAGTTCGGGATATAATTTAAATAATGTTTGTGAGCGTTCACAAAACAGAAGGCTAGTATTTTTGAAATAATATTTTACACAGGAGCTTGATATATGAATAAAGGTTTTAGCCGTCGTGATTTCCTGAAAGGGAGTCTTTTTGCCGGGGGCGGTTTGGTTGCCGCCAATTTTATGGCATTTATAGATTACCGCCGCGCTCGCGCTCAAGATGCACCGTTGCGGGCTGCTATGTCTAGCGCCGGTCTGGCTGGCACTTGGAACGCGCAAGGGCAAGAAGCTGCCCTCCGCTGGGGCGAACTGCTCGGTGTCGAAATTACATGGTTCGATGGTGAATTTGACCCCGCTATCCAGCGCGGCAAAATTGACCAGATGGCAACCGAACAATGGGATTTTGTCGCTATGCAGCCCGGCAGCATTGGCACCCTCGTTGAACCTGTCACCGCCATGATTGGCGCTGGCATCCCCGTTGTCGATATGGATACCCTGATTGCCCCGCTAGACCAATTGAAAGAAATGGGCATCCTTACTTTTATTGCGCCGAATAATGTGTTTATGTCTGAATCCGTTGTGCAAAAACTCGTTGACCGCATGGGCGGCTCTGGCAAGATTGCTCATATTGGCGGGCAGCCCGGACACACTGGCGCTCAAGCGCGCGGGCAAGGCTTCCTGAATATCGTCGGTAAATATGCCGATATTGAAGTCGTTGCCGATGAACCCGCCGACTGGGACAATGCCAAAGCGGCATCCCTAGCGGAAACCATCCTCAATCGCCATCCCGATTTGAAAGCCATCTTCGCGGATAACGACGATATGGCGCTGGCGGCTCGCCAAGCTGTTGAAAATGCTGGCTTGGGCGACCAAGTGTTGGTCGGTGGCGTGGATGCCATGAGTCCGGCTATCCAAGCGGTGGGCGATGGCAAATTAGTCGCTACCGCCCGTAACTCGCCTAGCCGCATTCATGGTTGGGCAGTGATTGCAGGTGCGTATGCGGCGACCGTCGGTTTGGAACAAGCTCGCCAAGATATTCCATTCTTCGTGCTGGCTGATGGTCCCCTAATCACCGCCGATGTGGATACCAACCCAGCTTTAGCAGCAGAACCTTGGAAGCTAAACAACTACGGCATGACCGTGATTGATGGCTTAATCTGGGCGCAGGAACAACTGGTTTTCTAAACATCAGCATACCCAGTTCATAAGACTCACCAGAGGCATTCGTCATTTGGGCGAATGCCCTCTGCTGCTATACAGGCAAACAATGCGATGACGAACTCCCCTATTCTCCAGTTGCGACATATTTCCAAGCGATTTGGCGGTTTGCAGGCGCTTGATGCGGTGGATTTTGACTTGCAAGCGGGTGAAATTCACGCGCTAGTAGGCGAAAATGGCGCGGGTAAATCTACCCTCATGCGGATTTTGGCAGGCATCTATAACGAATATGAAGGCGATTATTTGCTGGATGATAAACCGCTAAAATTGCAATCACCACGCGATGCCCTAAATCGTGGCATTGGCATGATTCATCAAGAATTGAGTGTGATTCCTGAGCTTTCTGTCGCTGAAAATCTATTTTTGGGGCGGCAACCGCTGACCCGTCTGGGTACGATTGACTGGAATCGGATGATAGAAACCGCGAAGCAGGAATTAACGCGGCTTGGGTTTCCTGAAATTGATGTTCGTAAACCACTCGAAAATTATGCGTTGGGAACGCAGCAAGTGGTTGAAGTGCTGCGGACGATTATTTCTGGCGCACGAGTCATCATCATGGATGAACCCACTTCGGCACTGTCCCCGGCAGAAATTGAGCAGTTGATTCAACTCATCCAATATGTGCGCCAAGATAAACGCAGCGTGATTTACATCTCGCACTTTTTGGAAGAAGTCATGCGCGTGGCAGACCGGATTACTGTGCTGCGCGACGGGCGCAAAGTCGCTACATTGCAGCAATCCCAAACCAACATCAACGAATTAATTAGCTTGATTTTGGGGCATGAAGTGAATGCCGACCTGCCCGTAACCACCACGAGCGACGATGGTCAGGTGTTGCTTGACATCCAAGGACTTACCGCCGATGTTTTTCAGAACATCAACCTGCGCGTGAATCGCGGCGAGGTGGTGGGCTTGTATGGGGCAATTGGTGCTGGGCATTTTGATTTGGCACGAGCATTATTTGGCATGTATCGTTATGACACCGGCAACATCATAGTAGATGGGCATGGCTTTAAGCCCAACCATGATGCCCGCTATGCTATCCGGCATGGTTTGGCATATGCCACCGAATCGCGCCGCAAAAGTTTATTTATGGAAGATGCCATTTATCGCAATATCACGTTGCCGCACTTGAATCGCATCGGGGCATTCGCGCCGCAAGCTGCCCAAGAATTACAGATTGCTCGTAGGGCAATTGAACAATCGGGTGTAAATCCCCCAGAACCCTTGAATCCGGTTGGCAATCTCAGCGGGGGTAATCAGCAAAAAGTCGCCATTGCCCGCTGGCTCACTTTCCCCCCCAAAGTGTTTGTGATGAGCGAACCGACACGCGGTATGGATGTGGGCGCAAAAAATGAAGTGCTGCGGTTGCTAAGAAATTTTGGTAATGACGGCTATGGCGTGCTGATTGTGTCTAGCGAACCCGAAACGGTGCTGTCGATTTCAGACCGCATTATCGTGATGTCGCGTGGGCAAATTGTCGCACAGATGGCGAATAAAGATTTAAATAAAGATGTTTTGATGAGGCTGTTATGACCACAAAAACAAAAAATTCCAACGCCTCTTTTGCCAACCGTTTGCCCATTTCCGAGGTGTGGCAGCGGCGTTTGACAACCTTGGCACCTGTGTGGACGCTGCTGGCAATGGGTCTATTCTTCAGCCTGACTTCGCAAACATTTTTGCGTCCAATTAACCTGAACAATATTTTGTCGCAAATTGCTACGCTGGCGATTTTTGGCACAGGCATGACATTTGTGCTGCTGACGGGCGAAATTGACCTGAGTATTGCCGCTATGGCAGCATTATCGGGCATGATTTCCGCGCATTTATATACCAATCTGGAATACCCCGAACCGATTCCGTTGCTGGCGGCGCTTGGCACTGCCACGTTATTGGGTTTTCTGAGTGGGATTGCAACGGTGCGTTTTCGAATACCCACGTTTATGTCTACCTTGGCAATGTCGCTGATTGCCGGCGGACTAACGACGTATATCAGCAAAGGGCGCGTTATTACCCAGATTCCCGAAGTCGCTACCTTTTTGGGCAGCGGGCGCATCGGTGGGAATGATGGCATTCGTGTTCTGGTGATTGTTGCTGCCATTTGTTTGGCAGTCGGGCATGTGGTGTTGCGTTATACGCGCTTTGGGCGCTATGTGTATATGACGGGCGCAAGCAAACCCGCCGCCCGCTTGGCTGGCATCAATACCGATATGATATTAACCATCGTTTTGACCATTTCGGGATTTTTCGCAGGGTTGGCAGGTATTGTCAGCATGGGGCGGTTGGGTAGCGCCCAACCCGATGCCATACCCAGTTTTTTGATTGATACGATTGGTGCGGTGGTGTTGGGGGGTACGGCGCTGACAGGGGGACGCGGCGGCATGTTGCAAACCCTCATTGGCTTGCTAATTTATGGCACACTCCGCAACGGATTAGACAATATTCCGCAAATTGATGTGTATCTCAAAGATTTTATTACGGGCGTGGTGCTGTTGACGGCGCTGGTAGTGAATGTGGTTTTTTCGGGCAAAGCGCCGCGTGACCGAACCGGGTAAACATGGGCGCTTGCGTCTCATTTTTGATAGCCATTTTATGAGAAGATATTGGTAATCTTCGCTATTATGTATTTCGATATATTTTATCAAGGCTCATGTCCAGATTGCGTGAAAAGGACGTTGTTGTAGGGTCGAGGCATGCCTCGACCCTACGGAAAATCACTCGTTTTGAACTTGAGCGTTTATTAAAGGATTTGGAGTGGTATGTTTGGTGATATTTCTCCCCAATATCATCCCCTGACGCCGGAAACCATCGCCGACTATGTATTTTCGCGCCCGGAATTGACGACGGTGTTTCATGCGGGTGAGGCGCTGGAAGCAGAGGAAGTGGGCGATGGCAATTTAAATCTGGTGTTCAAAGTACGGGCAAAAGCCGATGCTAAACGCACCATTGTGTTTAAACAGGCAGTCCCTTATTTGCGGCTGGTGGGCGATAGCTGGCCCCTCCCGACAGATAGAGCGCGGATTGAGGCGCAAGCACTGGAGATTGAAGCGCGGCTTTGCCCGGAACATACCCCAAAAGTCTACTTTTATGACCCGGATATGTATCTCATTGCCATGCAAAATCTGACTGACCACATCATCATGCGAAAAGGGTTGATAAAAGGCATTAAGTATCCATTGTTTGCCAAACACATCGGCAAATTTATGGCGCGAACCTTAGGCAACACGTCGGATTTGGTGCTGGATTATCGCACGAAAAAATTAGAGGTGGCACGTTTTATCAACCCAGAACTATGCAAAATCACCGAAGACTTGGTTTTTACCGAGCCGTATCGCCGAACAGACCGCAATCCCTATCATATTGAGCTTGAGCCGCAAGTGTTGGCATTGCAAGCAGATGAGGCATTGCGCGTGCAGGTGGCACAGATGAAAGAAAAATTCATGACGCAGGCACAGGCACTCGTGCATGGCGATTTGCATACGGGCAGCATCATGATTAACCAGACAGAAACTTATGTGATAGACCCCGAATTCGCCTTTTATGCCCCCATGGGATTTGATATTGGGGCGGTCATTGCCAATTTATTCTTAAGTTATGCGTCGCACGAAGTTCGTCTACCAGACCCAGAAACCCGCGCCGATTTCCGCGCTTATTTGCTGGATAGCATCCGTGAATTGTGGCATGTATTCGTGGCGGAATTTCAGCCGATATGGGCGCAGGTGGATAGCATCAATATGCCGCGTGGGTATCAAGAGGATTATATGCTGCGCTTGTTGCAGGATAGCGCCGGTATGGGGGCTTGTAAAATGATGCGGCGTATCATTGGTTTAGCGGGCGTGGAAGATATACGCGGTATTGAGGATGTCCATGACCGCAGTATTGCCGCGAGTTTGGCTTTAAACATCGCGCAAACCCTCATCATGCAGCGCCACGACTTTAAGACGATAGAAGAAATCATCGAAGCCGCGACTGCTTGCCGCCCCACCTATCCTTGGGTGAGCTAGAAACGATTGCCACTATTATTTTTGCTTAAGTTCAAAATGAGTGATTTTCGGTAGGGACACGGCATGCCGTGTCCCTACAAATGCCTATTTTTCATGCAATCTGAACATAAGCCTTATTTTTGCGGGGCGTGCCAGCTTGCGCCCTGCATCTTGCATTCTGAGACCTATGGACTATACAACATCGCAAATTTTGTTCCTTCATAAATCAAAAATGAGAAATTTTGCAAACCCTCTCGCTATCAGGCTATCTTTAAGAGAATGCTAAATCTAGGCGGTTTTGTTAGACAGGCGGTAATGCCGTATGTAAAATATGCGCGATCTACTGCGGAAAGCGAATACCTGCCTTATGACAACAACTTCAGGGTCAACCGCGACAACCATACGCCGCCGTTTGATGATTTCCAGCGAAAGCCTGCGGGATAACATCACGGGGTGGTTATTTATATTGCCCGCTGTGAGTATCATCGCGGTATTTGGGATTTTCCCTATTCTCTATGCTGCCTACATGAGTGTTTTCCAGTGGGTGATTCGTCCGCGTTTCACCTATTGTTTGCCGCATCTGGAAGGCGTTTTCCAAGCACTGCCCCGCAACCAACGCAATGATATGGTACAGGTGTGGCAGTTGGATTTTGCCAATGAAGTTGTCCCCAAATTTGATGTGGGGGGCTGCCTGAGCAATTACACGCGGCAAATCGGCAGTTGGGACGGACTGATTTTGTTCATCGCCGGATTTGTCGTTCTCATTGGCGCGTGGGCAATGTGGCATCGTATGTTCCAAGATGCCCCCACAGAAGAAAAACAACGCAAAGAACTCAGCGCCTATCTGCGTGGCATGATTGCTGTGAGCGTGTTGGCAATCGGCGTGATTTTTATCGCAACCGACTCCAGTATGCTGTATGGGGCGCTTGCCAGCGTATTTATCCCATTGGGCTTAGGCTTGCTAGGGTATTTGCTCTTTGGGGATATGAAAAAATTAGCAGTAGCGGTGGCGGTACTTGCCGTCGGTCTCATTTTAATTTCACGCGGTTGGACGCTGATGTTTGACAGCGGCAACCAGAAATTTTTGAATGGGCTGGTTTACACGGTCTATTATGCGCTTGCCAGCGTGCCGATTCAGTTGGGGTTGGGCTTGCTGCTGGCGTATGTACTGTTCCAGAATATTCAAGGCAAAACGCTTTACCGGATGATTTTTTTCATCCCGTATATCACCCCGGCAGTTGCCGCCGCGACCGTCTTTAGAATCATCTTCAGCCCACGCCCGTCATCGCTCATGAATCAAGCCATTGGCTTAGTCGGCTTGGATGCCCAAAACTGGATTGCCGAACCTGCGCCGTTCATCAATGCGTTGTTTGGTTGGGATGTGCAGGGCTTCTTTGCGGGACCCAGTATGGCGATGGTATCTGTAGTGATATTGGGTGTTTGGTCATTTACTGGCTATAACGCCATCATCTATCTTGCTGGATTGGGCAATATCCCAAAAGATTTATACGAAGCCGCCCGTGTGGACGGCGCGAATGAATGGCAAATTTTCAGGAGTATCACCCTGCCGCTGATTTCGCCGATTACATTTTATCTGTCGGTATTGGCATTCATTGGCACATTTAAAGCGTTTAACACGATTTACGTCATGCGCTCACCAGAGGCACGCGGCACCACCGATACCGCCGCGATTGTGGTGTTTGATACATTTCGTGGTTTTCAACAATATGGCGAAGCCACCGCGCAAGCTATCATTTTGCTGCTGATTATTCTGGCAATCACGCAGTTCCAGCGGTCATTTATAGAAAAGCGGGTGTTCTATGGCTGATAGTCTCGCTCCTACTGAGAATCGCATTGCTTCGATGCCCACTGTTGTCGGGCAGCTACGCCCCAAATATTCTCTTGGGCGGGCAATCATTTATGCTGTGCTGACGACGGCTGCTTTGGTGGCGCTCATCCCATTTTTCTGGATGATTTCCACTTCGTTGATGACATTGGGTGAGACGATTAACCGCGTGGGCTTGCCAGCGGTTCCCCAATTTGGCAATTACGGTGAGGCGTGGGAAGAAGCCAAATTCGGTAAATATTTCCTCAACAGCGTCATCATTACGCTGACAACGATTGCCGGAATGCTGGTCACGACCATTATGGCAGGCTACGCTTTTGCTCGCGTCAAATTTATCGGGCGCGAATTCATGTTTGCGTTGCTGCTCATTACGCTGATGATTCCCGAATCGGTGACGATGATTCCCAATTTTTTGATTATCACAGGCGAAGTGCTGCCGCTGCCACAAATTGGATTAAATGAGGCGGGATTGCCAACATTTTCTATTGGTGGCTCATGGATGAATACATTGGCGGCACTGACTGTACCATTCATGGCGAGTGCCTTTAGTATTTTTATGCTGCGCCAATTTTTCATGCAAATTCCCAATGATTTATGGGATGCCTGCCGGATTGATGGTGGTGGGCATGTGCGCTTTCTGACACAAATTGTCTTGCCGATTAGCCGTGCGCCTTTACTCACTGTCACATTATTGACATTTATCGGTGCTTGGAACGACTTTTTGTGGCCCCTCATCGTGACCACCAACGAAGATTGGCGTCCGTTAATGGTGGGGTTATATAATTTTACGCAAGATGCCGGAACAGATACGCATCTGCTGATGGCAGGTTCGTTTATTACGATTTTGCCGATGTTGATTCTGTATTTTATGACACAAAAAACCTTCACTGAAGGCATTGCGACTTCCGGTTTAAAAGGCTAATTCTTGGAATAATTGGGGCATCGCAGCAGCGACGCCTTTTTTTACGCGGCAGTACAACATATTTTTGGGTTTACCTTGAGGGAGTGTGAAAAGCACACATTAACACCTCAAGTTGAAGTGTTAGTCTATTTGTCTATCAGGAGGACAAATTCATGAAAAAAGCAGTTTTGGTGATGGTGGTGGTGTTGGCGATGGCAGTAATGGCTGTCGCGCAGGAAGTTTCTTACGAAGAAGTTGATCCCACTGGTGCTACGGTGGTGTTCTGGCATCAACACAGCGGCGGACGCGAAGAAGCGTTGAATGAACTCATTGGCTCGTTCAATGAAGGCAATGAATGGGGCATCACCGTCGAAGCCAGCAATCAGGGCGGTTATGATGACATTTTCCAGAAAATGACGCTCGGTTTGGCGGGCGGCGGCACTGACCTGCCCAACCTCGTCGTTGCCTACCAGAACCAAGCTGCCACCTACCAATTGGTGGATGGTTTGGTTGACCTGAACGTGCTGGTCAACAGCCCGGCGTGGGGGCTGACTGCCGAAGAACAAGCCGATTTCTTCCCAGCATTCTTCAATTCGGATGTGTTCCCGACCTTCGATGGTCAACGCTTGGGTATTGCGCCGAATCGCTCGATGGAAGTGATGTACTATAACAGCGATTGGTTGGCAGAATTGTTCGCTGCTGGCGCTATCAGCTTTGAAGGCGCACCGCAGAACCCCGACCAATTCAAAGAAGCCGCTTGCGCTGCCGTTGCCAATCCGTTCAGCGGTGCCACTGGCGATACTGCCAACAGCATGGGCTATGAACTGAGCATTGATGCCTCGCGCTTTGCGTCGTGGACGTTTGCTTTCGATGGTGATATGTTCGATTATGAAACCGGCGATTATGCCATCAACAGCGATGCCGCCGTTGCCGCGTGGACATTCATCCAAGGGCTGTATACCGATGGTTGCGCCCGCACTGTGACGGAACGCTTCGGCGACCAGACCAACTTCGGTGCTGGCACGACACTGTTCACCGTTGGCTCTAGCTCTGGCTTGCCCTTCTATAAGAGCGCCGTTGAAGAAGGTGCTAACTTCGCTTGGAGCTTGGATGCTATCCCGCACACCAGCGCCGAACCCCGCCAGAACATCTATGGCGCTTCGGTCAGCATTCCCAAGACCACCCCGGAACAAGAATTAGCCGCTTGGTTGTTCGTCAAATATTATACCAGCGCCGATATTCAAGCTGAGTGGGGTCTGCGTAGCAACTACTTCCCGGTTCGCGCCAGCGCCGCCGAATCCGAAGTGATTCAAGCAGAATTTGCTGCTAATGCTGCTTACAAAACCGCCTTTGATTTGCTGCAATTCGGTTTGGCAGAACCGCCCGTGCCGGGTTATGACCCCGTGCGTGCCGAAATTGCCAATGCCATGGTCGCCATTGTAGACGGTGCTGGTGTTGCCGAAACCTTGGCAACCACCAATGAAGTCGCCAACGGCATCTTGGACAGCCAATAAACGAAACTCTGCATCGGCGGGTGTTGCCCGCTGATGGCAACTTCAACAAAAAAACGACTCGCGCTCTGCGGGTCGTTTTTGAATTGAGCTATTTAATCCGCCACACTTTCAGGCAATAACAATGGCAGTTGCGCCATTGGTATAACATTCAGACGACGTTAGCGATTGCCATCTCGCGCAGTCAACTGGTGGCAATCTTGAAGCAAGAAGGCTTGAAATGGTATCAAGAAAAAATCTACTTCAGTGAAAGTCCTGATCCGCAATTTGTGGAGAAAAGGGGGCGATTGACAGGGCAACCCACTATTGGAATGACCATCACCATCCCTATGTTTGGCGCAAAATTTTTGTTTAGTTATTTATCGGACAAAGCACTAAGACGACCGCGAGGTGCTTTTTTCGCGTTCTTGGGCGATGATACGGCGAGCTTCTTCTACCGATTTGGCACCAAACATAATCTTGCCCAGTTCCCGGTCAAACTTTTTGAAAACATTCAGCAGCACAGCTTCAAACGGAGCCACCACATTGACGACAATACCGCTGTTGGGCGCTAACCGCCGCAAGACCGCTTTGACATTAGAAAGCGCCGAACCACCGCGTGGCTGCTGCCCCAGCGTGAGGTCGCCGATGTAATCCACGCGATGCGTGACGCTAAGTGTCATTTGTCGCCCTTCATCGGCGACTTTAAAATGTTCGTCCCATGTCCAGTTGCCGATATAATCTATCCGAACAATTGTTTTGGTATCGGAGTCATCCCAGTAGCATTTGGCTGGCATTGCGTTCTCCTCTTCTTTAAGCGTTCATTATGAGTATAACGAAATATTAAAAATAAATCCTTAAAGAAATGATAAAGAGTACCGTTGGATTTTGAATAGAAGTTATTTTCTTTGGGACGCCAATGGGGGAATGGGGTTAATCAAGGAAGCAGTTATAAACAGAGGGACAGTTATAGTCCCCCTAAAATGCAGTCAAAACACTAATTTTCTTGCGGTACGGTTGCGGTTTTACCCAAGAAAAATGCGGGAATCAAGGCAATAACACACAAGACCATGCCAATCAACCCCATCTCGCTCAGGACAGTCACTGTTGATTCGGCGTAGACCACCAAAAAAGCATTCGCGTCAAAAGCGCCTGCGGCTGTTGCTGCATCGGACGCTGCCGCTGCCATTGTATTGAAGCGATACAAGCCATACGTCGTCAGGCTGGAGACGCTAATCGTCATGCCCACCAATCGCAAAATAATCACCAGCGCGGAGGCAACACCGCGTTCAGCATCATACACCGAATTGATGACTGCGGCACTAATCGGTGAAAAGGTCAGCTCAATGCCCACGCCTACGACTGCCATTTGCGCCGCCACAACCACACTGCTAATATTCACCGTTCACATTTGCCAGATGAGCGCGAACCCCACCAGCGAAATCCCCAAACCCAACAGGACAGTGTTGCGGATGCCAATCCGGTCACTGAGTCCGCCGCCGGGAATCGCGGCAATTGCTATCGGGACAGTTAGCCCAGAAAGCAAAATACCCACTTCCAGCGCCGCTTGTTGCAGGGTTGTCACGCTCTCTTGGTGTACATTCACCAAAATGGGGATGCTCACTAAACCGATGAACAGGCAGTAACCAATCAACACATTGATGAGGGTTGCCAACGCCAAATTGCGCCGCCGGAACATGCCCAAATTAATTAGTGGCTCTCGCCTCAATGCCATCTCCCACTCTTCAAATCCCGAAAACTTTGTTCCTACCAATTGCGTGCGGAAAGAAATCCTCCAGTCGAATCTCATCATTATCCAGAAACTGCCGCCAGCGGCGTGATGCACTCTCAACCTGTTCCCCACTAGCGACTGCCCGTGCCACAGCAACTTGTTGGCAACTATATGATAACACAATGCCATAACTGAAGAGGGCAACATTCGCTCGTTGCCAAGAATTGAACAGCGGTAACACCTCGCCAAGCTATTGCTCCCACTGATATAGTAGATGATGGTTCATGATCGTCCCGACTTGTCTGTTGATACCAACGAGAGGATGCCCTAGGAACTTCGTTCTTTGCAAGTCTTGACACCCAACCTGTCCTCTCCCTCAGCCGCCAGTGGTGGGGTACAGCGTTTTTACCACCTGTTCGGAGCTTACAATTGGCACACCGATACCGTGACCTACACCCATGCGGACAAGAAAAACAGCGAGACCTTTATTCAGTTTTTGGAACACCTGCTGGTCAAGACGTATGCCCATCCAACCGTCGTTTTATTTTAGTGATGGATAATGTCTCGTATCGCCACAGTCGCACTGTTCAAGCGGCACTTGCCGCCTTTGACCAGCGGGTGGTGGTCTTTTACCTGCCCGTTTATTGTCCTGACTTGAACTTGATTGAACGTTTTTGGTGACATCTCAAAGATCGCGTCTGTGCCAACCGTTTTTTCAACTAGCTTCACCTGTTGCTGGCGGCGATTGCGCGTGTCACTTAATTGCAAAATGACCCATTGCAGCTTTTTCGCCTTACTTTTTCGAAAAATTTTCAGTAATTTATTAAGGACGCAAAAATATAATAATGAAATACGAAATCACGAAGAAGAATCTTGTAGGGGTATACGGCACACCCAAACCAATCTACTGCTGGCTACTACTGGCATTGTTCATCTTGGTAAGCAGCGTTGCCGCACAAGAAGCATCGCTAACACAGGCACACACCAATCTGGAAAAATTGGCAAATACTCACGCACCGCAAGCCGACCGTGAGGCGTTGGCAAACCAATTTCATCCGGGCGCGGCGGCACTTGTCCCTTTCCCAGCTACTTGGCAAGTGGGCGATAGGGCGTTGTTTCATATTGCCAATGATATGACGCAAGCCTTAATCCCTGTACCAGCCGAATTGCTGGCAGTGGGCGACCATGTTTATGTTTGGGTCGAAGTGGGTATACCTGTTCAGCGTATAGCTGCTGAAAATTTTGCGACTGCTTTCGATACCCAAGTATATGTCCCGGTGCTGGATTTATGGCAGATTACGCCCCCGCCCGGACGTATTCACACCCTGTTTAGCCTAAAACTGCCGGATACGATTGCAGGATATTTTTTGAATCGGGATACCTTGCGGGCAAAAGTGCAGCAACCGGATTTGCTGGTATTCAATGTACAGGCAAGCACCATCAACTTGGATAATGGCTATACGCTGAGTATCGCCGCCCACGAATTGCAACATCTCCTGCGCTACCAAGTACAGCTCACGACCGATGCATGGCTGGATGAAGGGTTTTCCATGTTTACACAAACATATTTGCAATTTTCGAGCGATGAATTTATCGCAGCATTTTTAGAAGCGCCGGAAACGCCCTTAACTTTGCGCGATGAAACCGCCGATGGGCTGGCGCATTATGGTGCTGAGACTTTGTTTATGACGTATTTTTATCAGCAGTTTGGGCTGGCAGGTTTGCGCGAACTCAGCGCCGTTTCCGGTGGCAATTATGCCGCCATTGACCGTTTGATACGCGATTTAACTGAAACGGACTTTGTGACCTTTTTTGCCGATTGGGTTTTGGCAAATCGCATTCAGCAAATTGAACACGGGTTTGGGTATACGGGACTGCTGAATGATGACGATTTGCCGCCCATAGCCGCTATTGCCATGCAAACGTTGCCCGCCAGCCAAACGCGCCGTTTGCCCCAATTCGCCGCTGATTATTTTGAGATACCCTCCACCGGGGACGATATAACTGTGACGCTGGATTTTGCATCCACAGTGCCAATCTTGAAGGAACAAAGTGCCGCTGATAATTATTTTTGGTACAGCCGCTTGGCGGATAATGTTCATGCCGCGCTAACTTGCGAATTTGACTTGACGGAGGTGCCAACTGCCACACTCCAATATGATGTATGGTTTGATTTAGAAGATTTTTGGGATTATGGCTATGTCTTCGTGAGCGATGATGATGCCACTTGGACGCCCCTTATCACGCAGCATGGCACCGATGAAAATCCGCTTGCCCGCGCTTATGGGTGGGGCTATACCGAGCTTTCTGGGCATTGGCGGCAAGAAACATTATCGTTAGCGGCGTATGCTGGCAAAAAAATTCAGGTGCAATTCGCGGTTATTACCGATGATGCTATATTGCAACCGGGTATGGCGCTGGATAACATCGCTATCCCAGAAATTGGTTTTTTAAATACAGGCGATGTATTGGCTGAAAATTGTTCTGCGGCTGGTTGGGCATCCGTGAGCAATGCCCTCCCACAGCGACTCGTGATCATGGTTGTTCAGCAGCTTGAGGATGAGATAGTCACCGACCGTCGGGTGATGCAGCAGGCGGGGTCATTTACCATAAAGACGTTGCCCAATGTACAAACGATAACGCTGGTGATTGTGCCTGTCACGCCCTATACTGCCCTACCATTGGATTATAGGCTGCACCTTGAGTGAGTTTTTATGCGAATTATGGGCTATAACATCCTCAAAAGTGGGCATGGGCGCGAGTCTTTATTGGCAGAAGTGATTCGGCATTATGAACCCGATGTGGTCATGCTGGAAGAATCTCCTACTCGTGCCACATTAGAACGCATCGCGCTGGCTGCCGAAATGCCTTATTTTGATTGTCGGCGGGGTTGTTCGACCGCTTTTATGAGTCGCTTGCCCGTTACCTATCGGTGGCAGCATGTATTATTTGCGCGGTCGCCTTTTTTGGCGGTGCAACCGGATAACAGTCGGTGGACAATTTGGGGTGTGCATCTGTTGGCGATGCTATCGAATGTGACCGAATTAGTGCGCTATCATGAAATTCAGGCGTTGCTGCGCTTTGTTAATCCTCATCAACCGCATTTGCTCATTGGGGATTTTAATACGCTGGCACCCGGTGAACCATTTGATATGACCACATTTCCACCGCGCCTTAAGCTAATCGTGCGTTTGCATGGGAATGATATTCGGCGCATGGCATTAAAACGCTTACAAGACGCGGGTTATGTAGATACCTTCCGCCAGCATCACCCCGGCGAAAACGGGTGGACGATGCCTTCGCAGCAATCGAATACGCGCTTAGATTATGCGTTTGTTCCCAAGTCATTTTTGGCGCATATCCGCGATTGCCGCACCTTGACCGAACCAGACGCTGTGCGCCGCGCCTCTGACCATTTGCCGATTTTGGTAGATATAGAGGAATAAGTACCAAAAATCAAAATTCACCACTGAGGCACAGAGACTATCTCCCCTTCTCCTTAGGGAGAAGGGGGCGGGGGATGAGGGCTGGATAGTCACTAAATTTCAACGTTATTCAGCGTCGTCTGCCTCAAACATCATCAGGAAGGCAATCACATGGTCTAAATCGGTGCTGGAGAGCATTTCGCCCAGATTTTTCTGCATAACATTGGCAAAACCTTCAACCACATAATCACCGGGATTGAGAATCGAATTGCGAATGTAATCTTGGGGACTCATGCCCGGCACGCGATACCACGCGGTATCGGCAATACCCCACAATGTGGGACCCACTTGTATCACGCCTTGTTCCAGCGAATGACAACTGGCGCATCGCTGCGCGAAAATCATCCGTCCGGCGGCAATGGCACTGTCTTCGCCATTTGTTGCATTGCTGACTGATGGTGCGAATGACACGCTCAAACCGCCTGTTCCTGCCACTTGTATCGGGCGCGGCGGAAAATGGACATTGGGCGTATTGTCACCGCTGCTGCCCACATAACGCAGAAAATCAATCACATTGTCAATTTCGGTTTGCGTCAGCGTAAAGCGCGGCATCAGGCGTTGATTGGGATAAAACGCGGGCGGATTCAGCATAAAATCGCGCAAATAATCTGCACCACGCTGTTCATAGCTCTCAGTCAAATCAGGCGCATAGGTGCCACCGAAGCCATAAATGGTATGGCAACTCTCGCACTGATAATCGCGCCAGACTTGCCACCCCTGAATCGCACTTTCTGGCATAGCGTGGGTCGTTTGCAGCGTTCCCCCTGCCAAAAAGCCCACCAAACCGAATGCCAGCAGCAAACACATCACCAAGACCGACCGGGCGTTGTTCATGCGGCACTCTCCATCAGCGTATAGATGAGCATCGCCGCTGCGTAAACCGTGAATAGCGTAAAGAAAATCGTTGTCAACCAGCCTACCAAGCGCCAGCCACGACCACTCAAAAGAGGTTTGGGACTCATAAAAATATCTCGTAAAAATGGCTGAAATTTTGCAGGTGATTATACCCCATTATTCCAAAAGCCATGAGGGGGACAGGGTAATCGCTTCAAAATAGAGAAAGCGGGATAATCGGGCAAAAACGAGGAGATGCCCGATGCCCCCGACCCTACCAACCAGTCTGGAAGAATGTTTCAGTGACCTACCTGCCCCGCGTGTTCAAGGGCGATGTGACTATAAATTGATGGATATTTTGATGATCGCGGTGTGTGCTGTTTTATGTGGTGCGGACAGTTGGGTCGGGGTGGTAACGGTGGCAAAGGCGAAAGCAGCGTGGTTTCGCCAGTTTCTCAAGCTGGAGAACTGCATTCCCCTGCATGACACCTTTGGCGATGTCTTCGCCAAAATCGACCCCAAACCCTTCATTCGGGATGAGAAAACCAATTACATCCTGCGCGTGAAAGACAATCACAGCCAGCTCAACCAAGATATTGAAGACTAGCTTGCCGATGGGATCAACAGCAGTTTGCTGGGATGCACATAGATTTCCACCAGACCATCCACAAAACAAGTGGACGCATTGAAATCCGCCGCTGCTAGGCGATAGCGATCCATTGGCATTTGAACACCTGCGCCATTATAAGGGCTGGACAGATCTCAACAGAATCGTCCGCGTTCAACGGGAGCGTCGCTTGGCAGTCTGCACCAGAAACGGTTTCGTGCTGCCATGGACCATGATTTTTTGCCTCAACTGCTCGCACGGGTTTGAAGCGATTACCCTGTACCTGTGAATAGATGACTTGCATTTCTGAAAAAAAGTGTGTAGTATATAAATAATGCGCGTTACCAAACGCGCGTTATTAAGAAAAATGATTTATCTTAGGAAGCGCATGTTGAAAAAAACACAGCCCGATAAACGCCCAACTCAACAAGATGTTGCCAAGCGTGCTGGTGTAACACGCGGAACAGTCTCGGTTGTTCTGAATGATCGCAAAGACGGCAGCATTAAGGTGAGTGAGGAAACACGCCAGCGGATTTTAAGTGCTGCCCAAGAGTTGGGATACACCCCAAATCCGGTTGCTCAGATGCTGGCAAAATCTGGCAGAAACCATGTGATTGCCGTTTTCTCCTATGAATCTGTTTTTCCTTATGATCTGGAAAATAACCATTTTCCCTATTTGTTGGGCATCGAGAGAGAAGCTAGCCAACAAGGTTTTGACGTTTTATGTGTTACCAACCATGCGAACCAAGAGAATCACGGTATCTATACGCGCGGCACAAATCGTCTCCGGCTTGCTGATGGCGCGATTATTCTGGGCGTTCAACCCAACCACGAAGAATTACGTCGCCTTGCCGATGAAAGTTTCCCATTTGTGTATATCGGGCGGCGTGAAATTGATCAATTGGAGTTGGATTGGGTTGTCACGGACTACCAAGAGATTAGCTACAGTGCGACAAAGCATTTGCTTGATTTAGGGCATAAATCTATCTTGTATGTTGGGCATAGTGCCACAACAGAGGCAGCACAGGATAAGATGATTGGATGTGAGCGTGCGATTCACGAGTCGCACGATGCTGCTTTAATCATTGCCAAAGATGAATTTCTAAGTAACCCAGATACTGCCATTCCTTTTCTAACCAAACACGGAATCACCGGCATCATATGTCGTGAATTACCCATCTTCATGAGTACTTACGACTTGCTTTCGGCGCATGGTTTCAGCGTGCCGGATGACATCTCAGTTTTATCATTAGCTGCGCCGGACACCATCCGTCCGATGGCGTTATATCCCACCTATGCCTATCTGGCACAGCAAAAAGTAGGTGAACTCGCGGTCAAAACGCTGCTAGGGCGCTTAGACCAACAATTCGATCACGCCCAGCATCTCTTTGTAAAAGGTAAACTGATTGTGGGTGATTCAACAGGCAGTGTAAACCTAGAAAGGATGAAATCGTTATGATTCCACTCCCCTATAAAACGCCAGAGATATTGATAGTAGGGCTACCAATATCTCGATAATGCTGATTACCAGCGTATGTGTTCGTTAAGGTTACTGGGTTCAAGCATCCAACACAAAATATACACCAATTAGGACGGATTATGAACCCGGTAACTTTTGGTAACGTTAAGAATAGGAGGTGCCATTGAGAGATACGTTATGAAAGAGGTGTTGCGTCTCTGTAAAACCTTTCACAATACTATTTTCGTCTTGTTTTGGAGAAATATCACATGATTAAGAAACTCCCTTTACGTTTTCTTGCGTTGCTTTTTGCACTGAGCCTAATGACTGGCATGACACTTGGTCAAGATACCATCAATCTTCGGTTCACCGTTTGGACTGGCAATGAAGCGCATCTGGCTATGCTCAACGGAATCGCCGCAGCGTATCAGGAAACAAATCCGAATGTCACCGTTACCTTTGTGACCATTCCGTTTGCCGATTACCAGACCAAACTCGCTATCGAATTATCGGGGTCGAATCCGTTTGATGCGGGTTGGATGCCGGAGAGTTTAGCGGTGCCATTCTTAGAGGCGGGTACACTTCTCGATCTGAGTTCGGTCACACGCGACAATCCAGACTACAACTTCGCGGATTTATCCGAAGCAGCGATGAGCCTGTACTTACGTGACGATGGCGTTTTTGGCATCCCCTTCTCGACTTCGCCTGAATTGATTTATTTCAATCGTGATCTCTTTGAGGCGGCGGGTCTGGAGACGCCTGATGTGTTACAGGAAAATGATGCATGGACATGGGATGCGTTGCGTGCAGCCGCTAAAACGATTAAAGACACCACCGATGTGTATGGCTTCCAAAGTCATGGTCAGAGCATTTACAATATCCATCTGTGGCACAATCTGGCAGCCTTAACCCGCGCATTCGGTGGCGACATTTGGAACGCAGAAGGAACGGATTGCTTGCTGGATACAGCAGAGAGTCGTGCCGCTATTCAATTCTATCACGATATGGTGTTTGTAGATGGCAGCACAGTTCCGCCCGGCACCGAAGCTGATTTTAGTGCAGGTTCAGCGGCTATGACAATCGGGTTTCTCAGTCAGAGCGCCCGTTTAGGCGAGGTGAGCTTTGAATGGGGTATCGCCCGTCTTCCCGAAGGACCCGCTGGCTACGTCTCTGTGATTGGGCAATCCTCGATTGTCGCCTTCCAGAACAGCCGGAATCCAGAAGTCGCGGCGGATTTCGTTGCTTTTATCACCAACCAGCAAAATGTCGAAACGATGGCACAATTCTTCCCGCCCATCCGGGCTTCTGTTCTCAATTCCGGTGCTTTTGCTAATGCCAATCCGGCAGTAGCGCCTGAAGCACTGGAAACATCGGTTGTACCCAGTATTTTGAATGGGTCTTTACTGCCCACACATGTTGAATTCCCCAAGATTGATCTGGCAGGACGCGCCGCTTTTGACGCGCTCTGGAATCCCGAAGGCGATGTTGAAGCGGTGACGACGGCGGCATGCGAGGCTATCGAAGCATTCATGCAGTAATCAACGAGAGCAGGCGACCCAGCTATTGAGGGTCGCCTCTCTGTTATCGCCATACGGAACGAGGCTTCTTTCATGATAAGCAATTTACAGCGTGAGAACTTGCCCAGCGGCATGAGCTTAAAGCGCCGCGATGAGATTTATGGATATCTATTTATTGCCCCGCAAATGATTGGCTTTCTACTTTTTGTTCTCGGTCCGCTAATTGCTGTTTTCGTATTCAGCTTTCAAGACAGGAATTTGCTTTTAGGACAGATTACATTTGCCGGCATTGACAATTATCAGGCAATGTTTAAAGACGCGCTCTTCACCAAGACACTACAGAACAGCCTTATCTTTACCGCCGGACTCGTGCCATTAAATGTGCTTGGCGGGTTATTTATCGCGCTGTTGCTATCGGGCAATCTGCGTGGAATGATTTTTTTCAGAGCAATTTTCTTTTTGCCCGTCATCACATCAGCGGCGGCTTGGGCGATTGTCTGGCGGTTTTTGCTGCAAAGCGAGAGTGGAGTAAACACTTTTCTGCAAGCTGTCGGTATTGATGGTCCCAACTGGCTGCAAGAGCCGAACTGGGCAATGGTGTCAGTGATTGTCACCCGCGCGTTAAAAGGCGTTGGAATCAATATGATTATCTTCCTTGCGGCTATCAAAAATATTCCACAAGACTATCAGGAAGCCGCACGGGTTGACGGTGCAACGGGTTGGCAGGTTTTTCGCAGAATAACGATGCCGCTTTTAGCGCCGGCTGTCTTTCTGGTCACTGTCCTGACAATCATCGGTGCGCTCAAAGTCTTCGATACTATTTTCCTGATGACCAACGGGGGTCCCTCCAATGGGACGATGGTTCTTGTCTATTACATCTATTATCAGGGGTTTCAATTCTTTGAAACGGGATATGCCAGCGCACTTTCCGTCGTTCTGTTTCTAGTGATGTTTATCCTAACTTTGATTCAGTGGCAGTTGCGGCGGAGGTTTGTATTCGATGAACAAGAATAGTCTTCATTCAGGTTCAAGCGCCCGTTGGCAGATGCCGTTTATCAGCAATCGCAGATTATTCGCGTTGTTGAAATATTTTTTTCTGATATTGGTATCTATCCCGTTTATCTTCCCATTCTGGTGGATGTTCACCACATCCCTGAAACCTATCAGCGATGTTTTTGGACAACTAACCCTTTTACCAGAAACATGGCTCTTCAGTAATTATATTGAGGTCTTTCAGTTTCAACCATTTGCACTGCATTATTTCAATAGTGTGTATATCGCTGTCCTTGTCACTGTTCTGACGCTCATCATGTCGGCACTGGCGGGCTATGGGTTTGCTAGAATTCGTTTTCGCGGGAATTCGTTATTCTTTGTGATGCTGCTGACATCGCTAATGATGCCCATCGAAGTCACCATCATTCCCAATTTTTACTTGATACAGAGCCTTGGATGGACAGATACACACCTACCCCTGATTATACCGTCTGTATTGGGACCGCAGGGGATTGTGGCGACTTTTATGATGAGGCAATTCTTCCTGAGTTTTCCCGACGAATTAGAAGATGCGGCGCGTATTGATGGTCTGGGACGATTCGGGATACTCTGGCGTATTGCCCTCCCGCTGGCACGCCCGATTCTTGGAACAGTTGCCATCCTAACATTTTTGGGTAGCTGGAATTCGTTCCTAGAGCCACTGATCTACCTGAGTAATCAGAACCTATTCACTATCCCATTATCGCTGCGTAGTTATACCGATTCGTATGGCTATCCGTTGTGGAATATCCAGCTTGCGGCGACGGTACTGTCAGTTGTGCCGATGTTGATTGTCTTCATCGTGGCACAGCGGCAAATTGTCAATAGCTTCGCCAGATCGGGATTGAAGGGATAGCTCAGAATGTCAATCCGGGTAGCGATCATTGGTGCCGGCGCCATGGGGATAGCTCATGCCGAAGCCTATGCGGTCTGTGGTGCAGAAATCGTAGCAGTCGTGGATATTAACGCGGCACTCGTGGCAGCCTTCACACAGCGTTTTGGTTGTGCCGGCTTTACGGAAGCTACGGATTTATATAGGCTGGATTTTGATGCAGTCAGTATCTGCCTGCCCCATTATCTGCACCGCGACGCGGCACTCTTAGCGGCGCAACACAAAAAACACATTCTGATGGAAAAACCACTGGCGATTACTTTGGTAGAAGCACAAGAAATCATTGATGCTTGCAAAGCCGCTGGCGTCATCCTGATGGTTGGATTTACCCACCGCTTCTTATCGTGCTTAAACGAACTCAAACACCGGATTGCATCCGGGTTGTTTGGTGAGATTAGCTTGATTGTGGATTATTTGGCGGCGGGTGGCTCATGGCTAAATCCACCGGCATGGTACTTCGACAAAGATAAAGCCGGAGGTGGCATTGTGATGATCGGAAATATTCATTCGATTGATCGCATTGCATGGTTACTCAATAGCACTCCCCAAATCATCTACGCTGTGCAAAAACAAGTGTCTCCGGTGGGGTCGGTGGAGGATGTGGCATCAGCAACAATTATCTACGAATCAGGAACTTGTGCCTCCGTGATTGGTTATCGTTCCCCGCTACAAAATCATGCCCGCCGACACACACTTGAAATCTATGGCACACTGTCCGAAGCCACCTTGAGCCTTAGCCACGATAACAAGCAACAAATGACGATTACATCCCAGACAGGGGTTGAAACCATCGAAGTCACCGATGATAAGCCATTCGTCAGAGAAATTGAAGAATTTTTGAACGCCATCCAGGAAAAACGTCCAGCTAAACCTGATGGCGATGAGGGCTTCTTGTCCCTGGCAACCGTCATGGCAATGTATGAATCGAGCAAAAGAGGGCAACCCATTATATTGCCCAATTACATCAGCAAACAGGAGTTTTTATGAGTCTGACGAAGGATGATTTGCGAATCGCGCTTATTCAAGCCAACCCGCATTTAAGCCGCTATAATCCTTTACCGCGTATTCTTTTTTATGATGATTTTGACCAAGGGATTAATGGTTGGGTTGAACTTACCGGCAATCATAACGGCGACCTCACCCGTATCCGAGAAATCACCCGCGATTTGCGTCCACCGCAATTGAGTAATGCCACATTCTTTGATGTTGGCACACACGGTTCTGTCAATGGGGTTTACTCCATGAAGTTGGCAACCCGACCCAAAGCCGGGCATATGAGTCAGGCAATCAAACGCATGACTTTCGTAAAACCGGGCTTAGTCCAACTGGAAACTTACTTCACCTTCAAGTCTGAACAATCCTTCAACTGGTCAGATGCTGAAAAAGCAGCATGGAACGGCAATCAAGACCCGTCAGAAACACATTTCGGCGAATTCACGTTCAGCAACGACAACTGCGAAGACCATAATGGCGCCCGCTATCACTGCGCCCTGCGCTATGTGAATGCAGATGAACATGGAAAGCTCATTCACAAGTGGATGTATAAAACATCGCTCCAAACGAGTACCAAAATGCAAATGGCTGGCATGGTCAAACCACCCGAAGATTATCATGTGCAAAGCCCCGATGACTGGAAAGAAATTCCCGGTGGCTATCAACCCCTGTGCTATAACGAGATTCCCACGAAGATTAACTGGCACTATTTACGCTGGATTTGGGATACAAGAACCCGCCGCAATGTGGAGTTACAGGTCAACAATAATGTGATGGATTTGCGCGATATTCCCGTCCCTGTATATGACCATGCGTATAGCGGTCTTAGCCACCTTTTGAATTTCTGTATTGACGTGCGTACTCGCAGAAACATCCGAAATTTTCTGTTTCTCGATTCAATACTTGTTTCTGTAGATTGGTAGGGGACGTGCATGAGACATTCAATGACCGCTGTTCTGGAAAAAAGCGAAACTTATACCAGCAACTTCGATACTGAGCCGTATGAAGTTGGGTGGGCATCAGAAGCCCGCTGGTTTATCCGCATCCAAAAAATCGCAGGTGAAGATACAGTGCTGCGGGCTTATCCGCAAATTTCGCCCGATGGTTTGTTCTGGTGTGATGAAGGCAGTGAGCCAATCGTAATGCCAAAAGAAGGGCTTTATTCCTTGGCTCTAAGAGAATTCGGACAATGGTTGCGTTTGCGCTGCGAATTGGCAGGCAAATCATCAAGCGTCATGGTCTTGATTTATCTGGCGATGAAAGAGTAATGTTGTGGTCATCATTGATACTCACTTCCATCTGTGGGATGCTAACACCTATTACCGCTTACACGATGCATGGTTAGAGCCGTATCCTGACCTAAAACGCAGCTTTCTTCCAGACGAACTGAAAGCGCACTTTGATGAGGCAGGTGTTCAACAGGGCATTATCATTGAAGCTGGGCGCGACTCGCATTCCTTGAATCAGTGGTTGCTACAGATTGCCCATGATAATGCTCATCTGGCGGGTGTGGTCGCGGGAGTTTGGTTGCAAAACGACAGTAAATTTGAGTGGCTGGATCAATATCGGGAGTCGCCTTACTTCCTTGGAATACGAACTCATCCCCCCGGACAACCCGGACAGTGGGTAGATAACACGGCACTTGGGCAGCTTTTAGGGTACTTAAGCCAGCACGAATTGATTTTTGAGATGTTAATCACTTATGAAATGTGTGAAGCGGTTTCATCACTGGCAAGAACATACCCGAATCTCATTTTTGTCATTGACCATTGTGGTTTACCACCCGCGCAAGACCAAGAATTTACGCTCTGGCGCGAAGAAATGCTCAAGCTGGCACATTGCCCGAATGTGTTCATGAAGTTCTCTACGCATAAAATGTCGCCTTTGACGGAGGGTTTCGGGCAGCGTTTTAAGCCTGTTTTCGACTTTTTGATAGAGCAGTTTGGCTTTGAGCGCCTGATGTGGGGCAGCAATTACCCGGTTGAAACGCGGGGCGGGACTTATACACAGGTTATCAATCAATTTCAAGCAGTGACTAATTCGTTATCGCCAGCCGAAAAAGCTGAATTGTTTGAATTAACAGCAAAACGCGCTTATCGGCTAAAAACAATCCATACATAACCTATCTATACAGGGGGAGATGCCTTGAAAACCATCATCTTAGAACAACCCGGACAACTCGAACTGGTAGAAACCGACGAACCCCATGCGCCCAATGAGAATGAGGTGCTGGTTCGCGTTGAACGAGTCGGAATTTGTGGAACGGATTTGCACGCTTTCTCCGGCAATCAAAATTTTTTTACCTATCCAAGAATTTTGGGGCATGAATTGGCTGTCCGCATCGAAGCCATTGGCACTACCACATTCGCACACCATTTCGCAGTGGGTGATTTGTGTTCCGTTATTCCTTATTTATCGTGCGGTAAATGTATCGCTTGCCGAAATGGCAAGGAAAATTGCTGTACCAGCCTGCAAGTGCTGGGGGTGCATACCGATGGTGGTATGCGGGAACGTTTTCGCCTCCCGTTAGACCGATTATTGAAGGCGGATGGCATTTCGACAGATGAACTAGCGATTGTCGAGATGCTGGCGATTGGCGCACACGCCGTCAACCGAGCAGGTGTTGCTGAGGGAGAGGTGGCGCTTATCATCGGTGCTGGTCCGATTGGGTTGGCTACGGCGCAATTCGTGCAGTTATCCGGCGGGAAAGCGATTCTGATGGATGTGAGTCCTGAACGCCTGCGCTTCTGCCGTGAAATCCTGAAGATGGAGCATGTGATTGATGCAAATCACGACCCCATCCAACAAATCAAAGCCATAACGCAGGGTGATTTGCCTGTCGTCGTTTTTGAGGCAACCGGTAATGCGAAGTCCATGCATACCGCTTTTGAATATGTCGCCCATGGTGGAAAACTGGTGCTGGTTGGGCATATCAAGGGCGACATCACGTTTAGCGACCCGCTGTTTCATGCGCGTGAAATGACATTGATGGGGAGCCGGGCGGCGACACACGTTGATTTCAACTGGGTGATTGACTCGATACAACAGAAGAAAATCAACCTTGCACCATGGATTACCCACCGGGCAACGCCTGAACAGATGATCCAAGAATTCCCGCATTGGGTTACGCCAGCGGCGGGTGTCATCAAGGCGATATTGACGTTTGACGAATAAGCCAGAGTCAGGATTTAAGCGCCCCAAAATATCGGGGATTGGCTCATCGCATGATGCTTATCATGCGTGAGCCAAGTTTCATTGACTGCGACTTGGAGACGTTTTATGACCACTAAATTATTTGATTTAAGCGGGAAAATTGCAGTTGTAACCGGTGCCACCGGTGTACTTTGCCGAGCAATCTGTCATGGCTTGGCAGATGGCGGGGCAACACTCGTCGTTATTGCTCGCAACCAAGATAAGATTGATACGCTCGTTCAGGAACTATCTCAAAAAGGCACTGTGCGGGGTATCAGCGCCGATGTGCTGGACAAAACCGCGCTGCAAGCCGCCACAAAAGAGATTATGGATACTTTTGGGCGTATTGATATCCTCATCAATGGGGCGGGTGGTAATCGTGCGGATGCGACTTCCATGCCGGGTGAGCGCACCTTCTTCGATTTGCCACAAGAGGCGTTACAATGGGTGTTCAATTTGAACCTCATGGGGTCAGTCCTCGCCTCTCAGGTTTTTGGCGAAGTGATGAGCCAGCAAAAGTCAGGTATCATTTTGAACATCTCCTCCATGGCATCGTACCAACCCATGACCCGTGTGGTGGCTTATGCTGCGGCAAAAGCGGCAATTAATAATTTTACCCACTGGTTAGCGGTCTACATGGCAAAAGAACATCACCCCACCATCCGCGTGAATGCCATTGCTCCCGGTTTTTTCCTTGGTGAACAAAATCGCTATTTATTAATTAACCAAGAAACGGGTCAGCTAACACAGCGCGGTCAGCAAATTATTGACCATACGCCGATGAACCGCTTTGGTGATGCAGAAGACCTCATTGGGACGGTTATCTGGTTGGTGAGCGATGCTTCACGATTTGTAACCGGAATCGTTGTGCCAGTGGATGGTGGTTTCATGGCTTACAAAGGGGTTTAATGATGAAAATAACCATGCGTTGGTTTGGGGAAAATGACACTGTTTCTTTGCAAAATATCGCCCAAGTCCCAGTTGTACGCGGGATTGTTGGTACGATAGAAGGTCGAGATGCGGATGTTGTGTGGACTCAAGATGATTTTGAAAAGCTAAAACAGCAGGTGGAAGCGTATCCCCTGAGCCTAGATGTTATCGAAAGTATTCCCATTTCAGAAGAAATTAAAAAAGGTACAGAAAAACGGGATGCATTGATTGAAATATTCTGTGAAAGTGTTCGGAATATGGGCAAGGCAGGCATTCCTGTCCTATGTTACAATTTCATGCCTGTTTTCGACTGGATGCGAACAGATATCAAATTTACTCTGGCAGATGGCTCTTTTGTCACCTCTTATAATCACACCGATATGCTGAATTACGATTTATCAAAGGGACTTGAGGCACGGGTTGCGTGGATACGTGGTTATACGGGTGATGAAATTCAGACCATTATGGACGAATACCGCCAGATTGATGAGGAGCGATTATTCGAGAATCTCGCCTATTTCTTGCGACGTGTTGTTCCTGTTGCTGAAGAATCCGGTGTACGACTGGCGCTTCACCCCGATGATCCTCCATGGTCAATTTTTGGTTTACCGCGTATTGTGCGGGATGCAGACTCAATTCAACGGATTCTGGATGTTGTGGATAGTCCATATAATGGGCTGACGTTCTGTACCGGCTCGTTGGGTACGGATCCAGACAATAACTTGCCTGCGATGATTCGACAGTTTGCAGGTCGTATCCATTTTGCCCATGTACGGAATGTTGAACTCACCGGTGATAAAAGTTTCGTTGAAATCGCTCATTCAGATGCTAAAGGAAATGTGGATATACCGCAGGTATTGCAAGCGTTGCAGGATATTCACTACACAGGTCCACTACGCCCCGACCATGGTCGGATGATATGGGGCGAAACAGGTCGAATAGGCTATGGGTTATATGACCGTGCCTTAGCTATCATGTATTTATACGGTGTTTGGCAAGGATTGGCGACTGCCACACATTCGACATGAAGCGGAGTGTGTTAGGTGGAAATGGCGTACAAATCGGCAATCCGTAACATCTTCCGCAAAACAAAAAGCCCATCTCATGCGAGATGGGCATCAATGACCCCGGTAGGACTCGAACCTACAACCAATTGATTAAGAGTCAACTGCTCTGCCAATTGAGCTACGAGGCCATTATTGCTCATCCAAAATTATAGGAAAAAAGCGGGTACTGTGCAAGGGTAGCCTCAGCGTGATACTATTTGGCGCGATAGCGACCCATATTCTGTGATTTTGCGATGAAATTAGTTCGTTCAACATTGATTATTATCCTCATCACCTTCCTGATGCTCTTATCTGCCGAAGGCATTGCACGGGTGCTGTTGTGGCGCTCGGATAGTGTGGCGCAGCGGGTGGAAGTGGCGTTTGGCTACAGCACCAGCGGCTACGGTGATTTGCTGCCGAATATTGATAGCGTAGAACGGCTTTATCCCACGCGCCCGTATTATCTGCGTACCAACAGCGTCGGCTTGCGAAATATAGATGAACTGAATCCTGATGAAAATGTGCTGCGAATTCTTGCCATTGGCGATTCCTTCACCTATGGCTTTTATGTCCATAATCAAGAAGCCTTTCCGTCACGGTTGGAAGAACGCCTGAATGAATTGCTAGCGAACCGCGTTCAAGTGTTGAACGCCGGAATTCCGGGTTATACCATTGCGGATGAATGGGCATATTTGCAGGAAAAAGGCTTGGCATTAAATCCAGACATCGTGATTTTGGGGTTTTATACCAACGATATTTTTGATTTGCATCCCACCATGCGCCAATATTTTGCCCGCGATGTGGTCTTAGGGCAGGCGCAAAGCATCATCGCCCCCTCTGGCGTGCGCGATTGGTTACAGACGAATGTGGCGCTATACAGCCTGTGGCGCTTGGTGCGTTACGGCTATGTCGAATGGCAAACCGAGCAGCAAGTCGGACAGATTATTCCGGCACTGCCTGATATGACTCGGCTCTATGAAAATATCACCTTTTTACAGCCGGATGCGCCCGAACATCAGCCATTTTGGCAGCAGTACGAGCAGATTTTGGCAGAGATGACGGCGGCATTAAAAGAGCGCAACATCCCGTTGGTGCTGGTGGCATTCCCGGATTTATCGCAGCATCCCACTGAAAAAAAAATGCCGGATGTGCCGCAGCAATTTTTGCAGCGCGTCACTGGCGAAAACGACATTCTCTATTTGGATATGCTGCCCATATTGCGCCAAGCCGGGGATATTGCCACCGTCTATTTGATGTATTATAACCCGGATAACAGCGGCGACCCGAATGCGCCCGGTGCTGGCGCGATGATGTATAGCGGCGATGGGCATCTGTCCGTGTATGGCAATTTGGTTACGGCACGCACATTAGCCGATTTACTCATACAACAAGGATTAGTTTCAGTAGAATAGGGACAATCATCCATGAATTTTCTGCGAAAATTATTTGGCGGTTCATCTGCCCGTCCAGATACAGCACTCTATTTTTATGTTCAACCCAAGTGGTGCCAAGAAATTGTGCAAGTTCGGGTGGATGCCGTGACTCACCCTTCATTGGCAGATGATGGCGAAGGTTATATCCTGCGGAAGATGGTTAGCGGCACACGCTGCCCGTTTCAGGCGGAAATCACCTTGAGGTTTGACAAAAATCGCAATATCATCGAACAAGCTGTTGAAAATGGCAAATTCGTCACGGCTGACGAGTACAATGCCTTTGTGGAGAAAAGCACTGCCGCAAAATCGTAAAACGTCATATCATCCGACCACTGAGCATGGAAAGCGACACAGCATGACTCCCACTACTCCTCGTACTATGCGTTGGCGCGAATGGGGCAAAGCCCTCGTGTTGTTAGGCATGAGTTTGTATTTTATCGTGTTAATTGCCACTGGCAGCCTCTCGAATTATATCAACCTGCGCTTTCAATGGCTGACGTATCTCGCCGCTGCCTTATTTTTGCTGATTGGCGTGTGGCAAGTATGGCAACTTATTCAGATGAGTGTGCCAACATCCTCTGTTCATAGCACGCACACGCCCTTAACGTGGGGCGGCTTGCTGCTCATTTTTATCCCTTTGATAACCGGTTTTCTGATACCCTCACAGCCTTTAACCGCGAGTGCTATTAACGGCAGCGTCAGCATGGATTCAGTGGCGGCACGCACCGCGTCGGCATATGTGCGTCCACCGGAAGAACGCAATATCTTAGAATGGTTGCAAGAATTTAATCGCGTCAATAATGCGGCACAATTTAATGGGCTGCCCGTCAGTGTTGACGGCTTTATTTATCGTGAACCGGATATGCCCGAAGGTCATTTTATGGTGGCACGCTTCACCATGTCGTGCTGCGTTGCCGATGCCTTTGCTATCGGAATGCCGATTATAGATGCCGAAGGGGCTGCTATGCCAGAAGGCACATGGGTTCGGATTCAGGGGACACTGGAAGCGCAAACGTTCCGCGGCGAATTGCTGCCCGTGATTCAGCCTGTGAGCATCGAACCGATAGAAGTGCCGCAAAATCCCTATTTGTATTCATAAGGCAGCGCCATGAGCGATGACAAAGCAAAAAAATCGGCAGCACGTTTTTCGCGGTTTGATGTGACTGTTTGGTTGGTAGCGGCACTCTTGCTCACAGCAATCGTGCTAGTGAGTTACATTGGCAGCCCAGAACGTGCCGGAGCAACAGTGGCTTATTTGTATCCGGCGTATGGCGGCATTCAAAATATTTGGATGATGCCCGTTAATGATTCGGCGTCTGCCATGCAATTGACCAATACACCCGGCGGTGTGTGGAATTTTAGCGTGAGTCCCGATGGGCATTTTATCGCCTATGCTGTCCGCGACCCGCAAACCACGCTGAATGACTTGTGGTTGCTCGATTTACGCACGCGCCAAACGCAGCAGTTGACCAATTGTGTCGCGGAAAATGCCGACTGCCGCACGCCGGAATTTCAAATTGGGGGCAAAGTCATCGCCTATGAACGGCAGACCGTGAACACGGGCGTAACTTCCGGCACAGGCGCGATTCGCATTTGGTTATTGGATTTGACGACGCAACCCTACAGTACCCGCCCTCTCTCCGAAGATTCGCAGTTGATTGGGCATTCGCCACAGTGGAGCGCCGATGGTGGCACGATTGCCTTTTTCAGCGCCGATATTGCCAATCCGGGCGTCTTGGTTTACAATTTCGCGCCCTCCGAAGGGGAACGCACCCTGAAATTTATTCCGGGCAGCAATGGCAGCGTGGGGACACTTGCACCCAATGGCAAGCAGTTGGTCTTCCCCGATATTGAACAACGTCCCGATAGAATCGCCTCTTATCTCAAAATTGCTGATTTAGATGGGCTGCAATTCCGCCGCTTAACGCCCGAAAGCGAACCTGCTGAAGATGAAAATGCCCGCTGGCATCCTGATGGGCAGCAGTTGGCAATTTCGCGCCGTTATTTGGATGACCGCTTCACGCAGGGTTATCAACTTTATCTTATGCAAGCCAGCGATGGCAGCGTCGAACCGTTGGCTGTGGACGCCCAATACACGCATGGTTTTTTTGACTGGAATCGCACCGGAGACAAATTATTATTCCAGCGATTCGCGTTGGGTGTTGCCGATGCTAAACCCGAAGTCTGGTGGCGTGATATGACCAGCGGCGACATCAAACGCCTGATTGAAAATGCCTTTTATCCGCGTTGGGTGCTGCCGTAGGGAGAATTGATTGAACTGCAAAAATGCCAAGAAAATACAGCAATAATTCACCGCTAAGAGATGTGCCAAAAGAGAAAAGCTGATAGCTGACCGCTGAAAGCTATCAGCGTAGTCACAATTCAAAAACGATAAAATAACGAGTTATTACATTTATAAATCAACTTCTAATTACTCCAACGGAATCAGCGTTTGTTCGTTATCAGCAAAATCCACTGACCAACCCACAACGCCGCTATCGGTACGAATTTGCCACCAACGATAGCCATCGGCTTCTGTGGGTCCGCCAATAATTTCGACAATCGTGCCGGATTCTAGCCGCGTGACGCGGTTGTAATTGATGCCGGCACCGTCGCGCACATTGAGCTTATCGCCATCGCTGGCAAAGACTTGGGCAGTAATGCCCACGCTTAAATCGTCTACGCCACCGGTTTCTTTTGCAGCGGCTTCCGTCAGGACGGCGGGGGATGTGGGTGCGGCAGTTGGGATAAAGGGCAGCACATCCGGGCTAACATCGCCGTCTCGATAATCGCGCACGCAGCGAATGCCGAAACTATCTTCGCGCCTACCCGCTTCCCACCAGAAGCGATTCACGCCATTCAGGATACTTTCCTCAAACGAATAGAACGCGCCACCGCGCAGCACGCGACCCGTATCGCCGCTGCCTTCCATGCTTTCGCGCCCGTCCAGCCCATCATAGGGATAGGGCTGAAACAAAGATGTCGTCCATTCCCACACATTGCCGATCATATCATTCGCACCAACCCATGATATGCCATCGGGACGACTACCTACCGGGTCAGTATCACCACCGGAAGTATTTTGCCAAATTGAATTGCCTGTCACCCACCGTTCTCCCCATGGGAAGAACATGCCATCGGGACCGCGGGCAGCATATTCCCATTCGGCTTCGCTCGGTAAACGTCCGCCGCGACTGGCACAAAATGCGACTGCCTCAAACCATGTGACATTTTCACGCGGGAATTCCGGCGACATATTGCCGCTGTCGCGGTCAGCTTGCCCGCCTAAGCTCGTAAATTGTTCATTGGTAACTTCGTAACGGTCTATCCAGAACGGTTTTTCAAAACATTGGCGACTGGTGGGGCTTTCATCTTTATAATCGTCGTCGCTGCTTTCGCGCCCCATCGTAAAACAGCCGCGTGGCACGAAGACCATCTCTACGCCGCTGAAACTCTGGGTAATGGGCGTCCATTGGGTGTTATAAACGATAGCTTGCCCACCGGGGAAACCGGCAATCCCAACGATGCCTCCACGCGGCGAAGTCAAATCATTGCCGGGAGTTGCGCCATATTCTAACGCACAACGCAGCCCAAAACGTTCATCGTTCACATCTGCCGGGGCAGTCCCGCGATACGCTAACCGGAAAATATCGGGGTCATTGCGATTAAAGGCAGACCCACGAATTGTGCGGCTTTCGCCTGCGCTGCCGCCTTCATGCGACGCCACTGAATAGGGATAGCGTTTGGCAAGTGAGCTTGTCCATTCCCAGACATTGCCCGCCATATCCAATGCGCCAACCCACGACGCGCCATCTATCAGACTGCCGACGGTGGTTGAAGTTTCAACATTCCAAACGGCTAAAGCGCCATCCCATTCATTGCCCCAAGGATACACCCACGCTTCAACGCCGCGTGCCGCATATTCCCACTGCGCTTCTGTCGGCAAAGTGCCGCCGCGCCATTCGCAGTAACTTTTTGCCTGCGCCCAAGTGACATGCGTCATCGGGTGCTGTCCGGTGGGAATTTGCCCGATAGCAGGCGGGCGCGAACAGAAACCCGCATTGATGCATTGCAAATATTGTTGCAGTGTCGTCTCGGTCTTGTCTAACCAGAAGGGGTCATCAAAACACTGCTGCGTAACCGGATTTTCGTTGGCTTTATTTTCATCGCCCATCAGGAAGCAACCGCGTGGCACTAGCACCATATCCACGCCGCCAAAATTTTCTGTGAACGGCACCCAATCATTATTAAAAATCACCGTACCAAAACCGGGGATAGGCGTGGGGGTTGCCGAAATTTCTGGTGTGGGCGTGCGCGTCGGTGTGGGTGTGTTGGTGGGCGTAGGTGTTGGTGTAGCCGTCGGTGTATAAGTTGGCGTGTGCGTTGCTGTATTGGTAGGGGTATTGGTTGCTGTATTCGTCGGCGTGTTGGTTGCCGTACTCGTCGGCGTATCGGTGGGCGTATGGGTTGCGGTCGGCGTATGGGTATAAGTCGCGGTGGGTGTCGCTGTTTTCGTCGGACTCGGTGTGCGGGTCGGCGTGTTCGTGGGTGTATCGGTGGATGTGGCTGTATGGGTCGGCGTCATGGTGGGCGCCTCTACAATCGGTAGTGCCGCCAAATCACCCATCGTTTGCAAAAATGCCCGTGAATTCCGCAGCCAGCCTTCATCCCCATTAGGCAGCAAAACGAGCAACCATAAACCGTCATCGCTGATACCCATCACTTCCACTTCGGTATCATCCACCAATGTATCCGCCGCTGCATATTGACTGCTGGGTCCCGTCCGCAGCGCCATATCCTGCCGCAGTAGCGCCACCGGCACGGGCAGCGTAGGTGTATGCGAAGGCGTAGGGGTTTTTGTCGCGGTCGGCGTGTTAGACGGTGTGGGTGTATAAGATGGCGTGGGGGTTTGCGTAGGGGTGAGGGTCGGTGTATCCGTTGGTGTCAAAGTCGGGGTCGGTGTGGCTGTAGGGGCGGGTTGAATCGCTTGTTGAATGGTATCAATCAAATCATAGCGAACCCCGATGCCGGCACTCAAGCCAAATATGACCAAAAACAGCACGATTGTCAGCGGCACATCATCTAAATGTTCCAGAACATAATTCAAAAAATCGGTCTGGATGTCGCGCCCTTGCAAAAAAATCGCTGCGGCTAAGACGGCAATCGCACCGAATGCCAGAAAAATGATTTCGATTTCTTCAAAAAATAAAATAAATGTCAGAATCACAACCACCAACAGCAGCACACCGTTTAACACATATTGCGGCGTTAATTTGCGTGGAACGATACCGCTGCCTTTGACAGCTTCTCGGAAATCCTGCGCCAAATCACGCACATTTTGGTAACGTTCTGAGGGCTTTTTGGCAGTCGCTTTTTGAAGCACCGCATCCAGCGCGGCATAATTGCGGTAGCGCAGTGGCTTGAGCGAGGGCAGCGCGGCGATGATATGTTGTTCCAAATCATCCATATCATCTTCGCCCTTAAAGGGACGATGACCCGTCAGCATCTCGTAAAGCATAATGCCCAGACTGTAAATATCGGTCTGTTTGGTAACGGGCTTACCCGTGATTTGTTCGGGCGAAGAATAACCGGGCGTGCCTGCCATAGCGGTGTGGGTGGTGGTAGCACCTGAACTGACATTAACATCGCGGGCGATACCAAAATCGCTCAGGTATAAATTGCCATTTTCGTCCAGCAGGATATTTTCGGGCTTGATGTCGCGGTGAATAACATCATTGCTATGCGCTGTTGACAACGCATCGGCAAGCTGGTCTAAATAAGTGGCGGTTTCTTGTGGACTGAACTTGTCTTTTTTCTTGAGCAGCGCCCGTAAATTACTGCCCTTCACATAACGCATGACAAGATAAGCACCAGTGTCATCTTGCCAGAAATTGTAAAGAGGGATGATGCGATTGCTCTGGCTTTCTAGGCTGGCGACGGTGCGTGCTTCGCGCTCAAAGCGTTCTTTAAAACGCGGGTTGCTGGCATTTTCGGGCAGAATGACCTTAATCGCTACATCGCGGTTGAGGTTATCACGGGCGAGATAGACTTCGCCATAACCGCCTTTGCCGATGAGACTCTTAAATTCATACCCATTGATGGTCTTGCCAATGAGATTCGTCATGACACCATCTGCCCCCACGACAGATTTGGATGTTAGGCAACAAAAAAGGGTGCTAAAAATAGCACCCTGACTATAACGAATTTATGGAAAACATGCAATGTCATGAAATATCAATCCATCGCATGAAGTTGGTTACAAAAGCGTTGGCAGATTAATCGTTGCCCGCGCCCAAGCCCATCAAACCTGTATCTGGTTGCGGTTTCTTCGCCTGTTCATCGTCTTTGCCAAAGCGCAGGATTTCGCCGCTGGTGCTGATGGCTTCGACTGCCAAGCCGAGACTCTGCAATTCTTTGACCAACACGCGGAAGCTGGTCGGGATGCCCGGTTCTTCAATCGGTTCACCCTTCACGATGCTCTCATAGGTTTTCACGCGCCCAGTCACATCATCGGATTTGACTGTGAGCATTTCTTGGAGCGTATATGCTGCGCCAT
>JALHOR010000035.1 GCA_022842885.1 Anaerolineae bacterium | reverse complement strand
TTGTCGGCAGTTATAACACGGATTTAGTAACCTATATGCCGCAGTTGCCACTGGTGGGCGAAACTGTCATTGGCAATCGTTTTGTAACGGGTCTGGGTGGCAAAGGCAGTAATCAAGCAGTAGCGGTTGCCCGCTTGGGCGCTGAGGTAACGTTTATTGGCTGCGTGGGGGCGGATAATTTTGCCAAAATGGCACTGCAATTTTGGGAACATGAGGGCATCCATACGGGATATGTAGTGCGCGATAGTGACCACAGCACGGGCGTTGCCACGATTTTTGTGGATGAAACGGGCGAAAATATGATTGCCATTGCGCCCGGTGCCAATTTATCGCTCAGTCCCGCCCATCTTGATGCTGCCGAAAGTGCCATTGCTGCCGCCAAAGTCATGGTGATTCAGCTTGAGATTCCGGTTGCCACCGTGCAGTATGCGCTGCAATTGGCGAAGAAACACGGCATCATCACGATTTTGAATCCGGCACCAGCACAACATTTGCCAGAGGCGATTTTGGCATTGGCGGATTATATGACCCCCAATGAGACGGAAGCGGAAAAAATTTGCGGCATCAACGATATGCCGGAAAATCTAGCAAAAAAGATGATTCAGCATGATGGGCAAACGGTCATCGTGACGATGGGTGCTTGGGGCGCGGTCTACGCCGGGCAGGAGCATGGGCATATTCCGGGCTTCACCGTAGAAGCTGTGGATACAGTCGGCGGTGGGGATGCGTTTAATGCCGGTCTAGCAGTGGCTTTGGCAGAAGGACACCCTTTGAAATCGGCATTGCGCTTCGCCTGTGCGACGGGGGCGCTGGCAGTCACCAAACGCGGTGCGGCTGCCAGTATGCCGCAGCGGGCGGAAGTGGAGGCGTTTTTGAAAGCCCATGCTGGCGAGCATCACGAGGATTAGCCCAATGCTCAGATTAGATCATCTCATTATTGCCGTGCATGATTTAGCGGCTGCCAGTGCCAATTATCAAACATTAGGCTTCACAGTATTGCCCGGCGGCACTCATGCCAATGGCGCAACCCATAACGCGCTTATCGTGTTCGCCGATGGTAGTTATCTGGAATTATTGGCGCTCACAGGCAAGTCGCCACAGAATGACGCCGCTGACTATAGTTTTTTAGTGACGATGGACGAAGGCTTTGTCGGCTATGCCTTGCAATCAGATGATTTGGCAGCAGATATTGCCGGGATGCAAGCTCGTGGGCTGACCTTGAAACCGATACAAGATGGCGGACGCCTACGCCCGGATGGAGCATCGCTCCAATGGCGCACAGCAATGTTAGCAGATGGTAGCATGTCGCCCTTTTTTATTCAGGACAACACGCCGCGTCATCTGCGCGTTCCCAATACGCCTGCCGCGACGACTCATGCCAATGGCGTTGTGGGCATTTGTGAGGTCATTTTTTATGCGGCAGATTTAGCAGCAACCGTCGCTCAGTATGCGGCACTGACTGGCATTGTCCCACAGCGGCGCTCATCGGGGGCATTATTTTTGCTGGCAGATTGTATGCTAACGGTGCAAACCATCGCCCCCGAAAGGCTGTATGATGCGGCTCTCCCGACTGGTGACGTGCCTGCGCGTGCTGTTTTTTATTCAGCAGGCGACAAATTGCCTGACCTGCCGCCTATAGACAGCACAAAAACACACGGCGCTCAGTATGACTTTATCACCCATACGAGTACTATCACGCAAACAACATAAACAAATAAAAAGCCCCGGGTCATTGCTGAACCAGGGGCTTTTTTATTCAGTTGTGAGGGTTAGCCGCCGTCGGCACCACCCAAGTTGCGCGGCGTCGGTGACGGCGTGCGTGTGGGCGTGTTCGATGCCTGCGCGGTGGGCGAAGGCGTGAACGTCTTAGTCGGCGGGGCAGGCGTCCACGTATTTGTCGGTGGTCCCGGGGTGGGCGTATTGGATGGAACTAAGGTCGGACCCGGTGTTCTGGTCGGCGCAGCCGTATTCGTCGGTCCGGGCGTTGATACCACCCCAAAGGTAATGTCCCCGCCAGCACCACCACCACCGCCGCCACCACCACCGCCGTTACCAGACGGTGTACACCAGATGCGGAGCGTCGTGCCGTTAAAATCGGAGGGGTGCCCGCCAAGCGCAGATAAGGTAGACGGACCTGTGCCAACAAAATCGAGATGTATATCGGTGATAGAATTGGGCGGGAAAATATAATAATTGGCATTTGCCGCGCCCGCTTGCCAGGTGCCGCTGCTCGCATTAGCAGAATTGGTGGGCGCTGTGGTCGCACCATTGGGATTCGACCAAACGAGTTGCCCAGTACCGCCTGGATTATTCAGCGGATCAGGAATATCACTGGCATTAGCACCGCCCACCACCACTCTCGATAAGCGTAGACCGGGGATTTTGGCAGCGGGCCAATTAATCGTGAAACCCGTAAAATATCCCGGAATCGGGCGATTATTGGTCACGCGCAAGCGCACATCCCCTGCTGGGTCAAACCGAATAAAATCTAAGCGCAAGCGTATATCGGCGCAATCCGGTGTAAACGTTGCCGATGGTGTAAAACCAACCGGGAACGGTGTAGGCAATGGCGGTGCCGGCGGAGCTTGCAGTTCAATCTCGCATTCTTTTGGCTGGGTAGGGTCGCTATCGTAGGCGACATTATGGAAGTAGAATTTTGTTCCCACAAAATCATACGGGTCTTGAACATTAATTAACAAGCCCGTCACCTCTAGGAAATTGCCTTTCCATTGGGTTGTGCCATTGCCCGGCAGTGTGCGATACACCTCTGGGTCGAATAGGTCATCGTTATTCGGGTCAAAGGATCGGGGCGGATTGCTAATGTAGGGCGGGGCATCGTGTACAAGTGAATCGCCGCGTGTAGCATCCTTAGAATCGAGTGGCGAAACATTTGCTCCATTCGTGATGCTGGAATTGCCTTGCCAATGGACCTGCGAATCGATAGATGAGAAGCCAAAATACGCATTGGGGAAGGTCGCCTTCATTTGGGCTGGGTCCCAACTGAGTTTGAATCCGGTAAATTTGGTATCTTCCTGATTGCCATTAAAGAACCGAATCACAATCGCGGTCTGTGCCGTATCAAAGAATAAATCTTTGGCGCTCAGTTCCGCGCAGGTGAACGGCTTGGGCGTGGGGGTAAATGTATGGGTTGGTGTATGGCTGGCAGTCTGGGTTGGCTCTAACGTGTTGGTGGGCGATGCGACCGGCGTCGGCGGCAGGGCTGTGGGCGTCGGAATGTTCGCTAACCCCGTGCAGCACACGGGTGGCAGTTCTTCGGCATTTGCCACACGAAACGATTCATTGACTGCTGAACGCCGACCCTGAATCTGGATATATTCTGCCAAGCCCAAGGGTGTAATCAACGGGTGATTATAGGTGATGATGATGGTAATGCGCTGTCCGGCGCTGCCCGCATCTGCCCACGCCCGATTGTAATTATTGGGCAAAGCGGAAATCGTATCCTGTATCTGTTGTGCCAGCGTCGAAAAATCAGGATTATCTATGTGGGGACGTTCCTTGAGAAGGCACGCGCCGCCCTGCATATCCTCATCGGGCCCATACAGGTTGTTTTCTGATGGGTTGCCGCCTTCAAACGTATGGAAACGGGTGGCATCGCTGGAGTTAGAATTATTGACTGAGCCATCCTGATTCAGGTTTTCTGGGTTGTTTTCCACTTTGGTCAGCGTCGGGGATTGCAACCGGGAACGACGACTGCATATCGTCACATTGAACCAGCCTCTGGCATCATCGCCAGCTTGGCGCGGCGATGGATTCGCCCAGATATTGATGAGGAATTTTTCCAATTCATCGCGGGTTACGGCATCTTCGCCGGTCTGCGATTTATCCAAAATGATCCCCGCTGCCCCTTGCCGGGCGGCATCATAAATCGAAGGCAGCCGCAGCAGGTCTTTGCGCCGTTGTAATGAATCATCGTTCGGCTCACAATCCAACACGCCGTACCACGTCGCATACAGCGATTCGTCCTGCACGATGGGATTATTCGGCAGCAGCATCCCCAACAACGCTGGATTTTCTTTGAAGCCGTTGATGGTGATATTTTTGGTGCTGTTATCGCCATCCGATACCTCAATATTCGTATAGGTATACGGCTGTAGCGGGTAAGTTGCCCGGTCATTGAAGGGCGATGCTGAAGTACACGGCAGCAGTTCTTCGATGTTATATTTGGTCTCGTTAAATGCCCCGGTCACGGCATAACGAGCAGCAGCACGGGCAGCGTTCTGAATAGTGACCCAAGACTGGAACAACCGCCCGAATTCGAGAATGCCGAATAATAACAACAGCAAAATCGGCAATGAGATGGCGAATTCCGCCAAGGTTTGCCCGCGCCGCCCGGCACTTGACCGGGCAGACTGAGCGCGTGTTAATCGGGTATTCATAAGACTCAACAGACCTCCACTCTTTTAACGTGAGAGCCGCGTAAACATACGGGAGGCAATTTCATCGAACACAAATTGCAATTCGGGCCCGCCCGGTGCGAAGTAATAATTGCCACAACTACGATTCGGTCCCAATGCCCCCCATTGGGCATCAATATCGGCATTTGTCCGCTGGGTCACGCTGAGAGGGTTGAAGTAAAACCCTAACGCTGGTGAATCACCGGGTTCATTGGTTTGGCACGGACCGCGTACCCCAAAAGTACCTTCATTGTAGGGGGCATCCGTACGTAGATACCCTTGTAACTGCGGGTTGCCCGTCTCGTTAATGCGTTCCGAAATCCAGTCTTGCCAATAATCATCGTCAATGCGGTTGTTATCGCCCACATCGGCGATGTAGCGCAGCAGTTGTTCGCCGATGCAGTTACCAGCATTACGTTCACACAACTGTTCGGCGTTTTGCTGCGCTGCGGTTTGATTAACTGGATCATTGACGGGTTTGGCAGGATCGGCAATTAGCAGCGTCGTCGTGTCAGCGGGGTTGGCATAAATATTGGTGAAATCCAACCCAAAACCGATAGTAAAAATGGTCGGCAGCAGCAGTTCATCGTTGGCTTGTAAATCAGATAAGCCAATGACATCTGCCCAATCGCGGGCGTAATCATCCACATCATAAAGTGGGTGGCAATTCGCCAACTCAATATCGTAGAGATTGCCGAGCACCTGATTATCTTCTTCTGGTAAACTATTATTGTAATCACGATCATGCATGGCGTTGGGGTTTTGCCGCAGCAGCAACGGGCGGAAATCACAGATATGGCGGGTCTCTGGGTGTTCATCTGAGCAATATGGGAAAGCCGCACCTTCACTACCGTCATTTTCGATGGTCATGAGTTCACCGGGAGTATCAAAGGTGCCAGTGGGGCATAAGCCGAAAGCACCATAATTGCCGGGCTGCCCATAAATGCCCGAACCCGCCGGGAACTCTTTATACGGATCAGCTTCTAGAAGTTTATAGCCATCGCGGCGTGCTGGGTCAGACCCGCCTGCCGCCCCATCGCTCAACAAGACCATGACCCACACTGTCCCAAAGCGGCGCGATGTCGTCGGATTGAGCAGGGCATTGTTGCCTTCGCGCAGTGCCGCACCCATATTGCCGTTGTTGCACGATGCCCAAAACTCATAAGACATGGTGATATCATAAGTGCCGCGCTGCCCCGCTGGCAGACCTTCTTGATCAGCCCTCAACAAATCCGATGAGCCGCTGACATAACTCTCCCAGCGCGAGTCACGCGCTTCGGGGTCAGGGCGCAGATTCGGCAGTATCGGAGCCGGCAGCCCGTTAGGCAGCGCGATATTTGCCAGCGCATTCTCGAATAACGTATGGCTTTCATGCCCAATGGAAGCATTGGCAAAGGGGCAGTTATCCCACACTGGATAGTTATACGATTCGGGCTGTGTGCCATCTTGGGGATTATAATCTGTCCGGTCATAATTGACCGGTTCGGATGCCCCATTCGGCTTGACGCCCGCCGCATAAGGTAGCCATTTGGTGTCAGCAATGCCGGGAGTGGCGCCTGGGTCAAACACGTAAAAATTGGGCTCGGCACGCACTCCCACCAAATCGCGCAAGGTATTGTACGCATCGGGGTAGTTATCAATCATGGGCGTGCCAGACCGCTGCGATTCGTCACCCGCAGCTTTTGCCGCCGCATTGTTGTAACCATACGGATTCAACAGGAACGCCGCCCGGTCAAAAGTGACGTAGGCAACGCGGTCACCGCGGATGAAGTCAATACGCTCGATAAACTTAAAGGTGGCATCGCGGGCTTGTTTGAAGGGTTGGCAGTTCAAATCTTCAAAGAAAAAATCTCCAGACGCACCAATTGGGTTATTGCAGCAGCCATAGAATTTATACGTCGGCACAAACGCACGAAATACAGCGTCGGGGGATGTCCATGTCATCGCGCCGCCAATTTCGTTATAAAGCGTCCGTAACCCCACTGCGTTGCCATTGGCATCGGTATAGCCTTTATACCAGCGATTGATACCTTTACTATCCGCATTGGGGTAGAAGCGCACACGGCAGGCTTCGCGGGGGTGTGTTGCCGCGCCATATTCGGCGGCGAAATAATCATCGTCGGCTTCTACGCGATAGGCAGTTTCCCGCGGTGGGGTGATAGGGTCAACAGCGACACCATCTTCAAAATATGCCAAGCGTTGGTTGACATTAATCTGCGGGAATTTTAATAGGTTGTTGGTGCGGATACTGCCGCCATTAGCTACAAATGTATCCCAGAAATTTGCTTCTAGGGCTGACAAATCGTCATAACCAGTCACGGCTTTCAGTGTCCCGGCAGCAAGCTCAGTGGCATACAGCCGTTCCATAATCTCGAATGTCGTGGGCGGGCGGTAAATCACGCCGTAATTTTTCGGCGTCCGGGGGTCATCAATACCATTGATAATTTCTGTCGCTGCCCAATCTTCATAGGTCGTATCAGAAAGCATGGATTCGGACACATCCAAGATGATGACAACATCTAGCGCGGCAGTTTGCGATACGGCTGATGCTAGCAGTTCAAATTCTGGGATGCCCAAAATCCGCATGAACACCGTCGGCTGTTTGATATACGCTTTCACGCGCACCAATTTGGCTTGGTCTTCCGTACACAATTCTTCATAATCGGGGTCGCCGATACCCTGTGTCGTCACGGTTAGGCAGGTGTCTACCCACACGGTTTCAGGGTCTAAGCCATGAAATTCAATAAATTGGCGTGCCGCTAATCCAACTGTCGCCAGACTGCGGTCTTCGCGCATTTGGTTGGCGGCGGCAATGGCGGCGCTATCCACCGCCCGGCTTAACTGGGCATAGCGCACGAACATCAACGATACATCGGTCGTGATGCCCACAAACCCCAAGAGCGCCACAAAGCCAATTGCCAAGAGGATAACCGATTGCCCCGATTCGCCCCGGCGGCGCACCTGCCGCACCAACGATGACAATAAATGTCTCATCTGCATATCCTTCTTAATCTTCCGGTGCCAGTTGATAGGTGATATTCGGCTCTACGGCGGGCAACGGGAACGCCGCCCATGCAGAAATTTCAATACGTTGCGTATCGCCAAACATCTGTAACATGGTCGTAATGAATGGGAAATCCAACAGTGTCGTGTGATGCCAGAACATTTCGACCAAAATCATGCCTTGGTTGGGCAGCAACCCCGCTTGCAACTGCCGTTCATTTAAATCGGCGGTTTCGCTCAAAAAGCCCGGCAGGTTCATAAAGGCTTCCACTTCGGCATCAGAAAATTCTGACCCCATGCAAAAGAGTTGTTGATTGCCCGTCAGGGTCACATCGCTATCGGGTTCGCGCACAATATGCTGCCCCGTCAGGATATACCCGCGTTGAAATTCGGAACGATGCGTCGTGCCGTCATATTCCATGTCTATCGTTTCGACCAGTTCCAACGGGCGATTACCCGCCGTGACCGTTAAGCGTTTATCGGGGATATAATCAAATGGGTCACGCCGATTAAGCTGGCTGAAGGTGGCTAACACGGGCGATGCCACGCGGCGGTCAGTCACATCGTTATCAGGTTGTTTGGCATCCAACAGTTCCGTCAAAGGATACAGCACCGTGGCAATATACGGTTCATTGATAGGCTGCGTGGGTGTTACGATGACATTGCACTCATTCGCCCGTTTGGGATAGCGCCCTACGACAATGACCTGATAACCGGGTTCATAAATCCCATTGGCTGTTGGTACACTCGCACTCTCAAAATTAAAGGTGCGGGCATAAGTGGTGTTGGTGAGTGTACAGCCGGGCGTATTAGGAATGCATAATGTTGGGCTATTGTTTATCATTTGGAAAGCAAATGCTGAAATGATAATATCGTCGGGCGGAATATATTTTTCTGTCTCCAGAGACCGGAAGACTCGCGCCGATTTCCATGCAATATCTTCATCCGTTACTGTGGTCGAGCGTCGCAACGTCAGCGGATCCATCGAGTCTAACATGGCGCAGGTGATATAGTTATAAAAACCCACATCTCTGCCGGGCGTGTCGCAATCACTGCGATAGCCTTGTGCCAGCGCCCAGGGCGGATTGGCTTGCCCCGCAGGCACTGACCCAACATACCCGGGTACACCATTTAACCCGCCATAAGTCAGCAGGTTCGCCATGCCGGGTGTTGGGGGCCCATACGCATAAGACCGTTCCAGAAAATAAATAATTGGATGCACCGTAGCGGCTTCATCCCACACCAATGGCGATAATTCGCCCGTGAGTACCGTCCCGGAACGCGCCCCCACGCGGGTCACTTCCAGCAAAATTAAAATGTGGTTGGCGAACCAACCCACCTCAACAGTTCCTAAGAACAAAATAAAGAGCAAAGGTGTAATGAATGCCAGTTCCAATAGGCTTTGCCCGCGCTGGCGTGGACCATATGCGCCCGGCGAGCCATCGAGGATACGTAGCCATGTCTTCCACAATTTTCGCATCACATGCCCTTACAAATACTTATCGCGCACTTTGATGATACCACAATCATTGAAATCCTCTGTATAAATAATGATAGTGTTTTGTCAAGAACTTCATAGGCAATTAGTCTTGAGAGCTAAATGGTTAGGGGGTTCGTCTTAATGGTTGGTGCAGCGTATTTCACCCATTTTGGGGCATTGTGCGTTATGATTACACTATCATTATACGCCCGTTTGGACTGCCGAAGGTCATTAATCCTTATGGAGAAACAGCTACTCCTCATCACCTATACCATTTATGAAGGCGATGATACTGATTTGGTCAACCGATTGGAACGCGCCGATAGTTACGAATTGGATGAAACTGCTTGGTTGGTTTATACCGAAGAGACAGCGCGGTGGTGGTATAACCAACTTGAACCAATGGTCTATGAAGAAGATGAATTGCTCGTGCTAAAAATCAGCATTCACGAGATTGCGACGGATGATGGGCTGCGCGATGATTTGCAGCAGTGGTTAGACAAACGACGGTAGGGGACAATGCCATTTTCGGCGAAGTATATCGCGCATTTGAGCGTCAACCGTTGGTATACTCAGTTACAAGCCTTGCGGAAAAACGATGAATAACCTGCCCGACCCTATAAAACAACATGGGCAGCATCCTTGCGTGAATTGTCAGAAATGAGTGATTTTGAATGAGCCATCCTGCTGAACCCCTTAGTCTGTTGTGGCAAGGAACACCGCCCATCGCCGCTGTTTCCTATGATGAATATTTAGTGGCAGATTTAAATTTAAACGCGGTGGTGCGCCACCTCAGCCTTGTGCCACAATACGAAAAACTGACGCGCAATATTTTGTTGCAGTTATGCACCGATGCCGCCACTATTCGCTACCGACAGGCGATTCTAGCGGATATACTGCGGTCTACTCATCTATCCACGCAATTGGAAAATGCCTTAACTGCCATCGAAACATTGGAAAGTTACCTGAGTCAGCCGCAATGGCGCGATAGCCCACTGCAACAAGTGGCATGGCGCTTGAGCGAATTAGAAAATTATGTCAGTTGTGTGACACTGCTCGTTCAAATTTTGGATGACGCCGGCGCTGAATTGCACTCCAGCGGGCTATGCCGTTTGCGCGAATATATCCATGCTGTCACGCAAACGGAGCTTTTTCGCCAACTCCAAGCCGAACTACCCGCCCTGCTAGAGACTATCCGCAACATTGCCAGCATCACCATCGGCATCAATCTTGATTCGCAGATGCGCCCCACAACGGCGATTCTTGTTTCTATGAATACCCAAAAATTTACCGAAGACACATTGATGTCGCGCTTGTTTGGTAAACGCGGCGCACCACAAGACACTATTCCGGGCGTCGGCAAACTCCACAACAGCCGCGCTGTTAATCTGGGTGGGGCAAATATCCAGATTGAACTTGTCAAACGCGATAGCCCCTTTATGCCGCCCTTGTTCCGCGATTTATCTTTTTTATTGGATGAAACCAGTCGCCCGATTATCGAAGCACTCAAAAAATACACGCACATTAGCGCCCAATTCTTGGTCACACTGAAGGCAGAAATCGCGTTTTATGTTGGGGCAGCCAAATTAACGCGATTGTTGCGCGACGCTGATTTGCCGCTGTGCCAACCGGATATTGCGCCCCTCGCAGACCGCAGCGGACACTTAGAGAATATGTATAACATCACCTTGGCGCTGCAACTGCGCGGACGTTATCCACAGTTGGCGGATATTATGGTCAAAAATGAAGTTCATTTTGATGCCGATGGACGCATTTTTATCCTGACCGGACCCAACCAAGGCGGCAAAACGACCTATACGCAAGGTGTCGGTTTGGCGCAGGTGTTATTCCAAGCCGGATTGTATGTGCCAGCCACTAGCGCCTGCATGAGTCCGGTAGATGGCATTTATACCCATTTTGCGACAGAAGAACGCCCCGATTTAGAAGCGGGTCGCTTGGGCGAAGAAGCGCGGCGGTTACACCATGTTTTTGAACGCGCTACTCCGCACAGCCTGATTTTGCTGAACGAATCGCTTGCCAGTACCAGCTTAACAGAAGGCTTGCATCTGGCGCGAGATGTGGTGCGCGTGCTGCGTTTATTGGGCGTGCGAGCCATTTTTGCCACCCACTTGCACGATTTGGCGTTGGCATGTGATGAGCTAAACGCCACAACACCCGGTGATAGCCTGTTAGTCAGTTTGGTATCGCTGGTCGAAATTAACCGCAATCCAGATGGGGATGTTATCCAGCGGACGTATCGCATTGGGCGCGGCGCACCGCCCGGCAAAAGTTATGCCGTTGAATTAGCGGCAAAATATGGCATTAGTTATGACCAATTGGCGGCTTTATTAAATCGGCGGCAGGTGGTTTAGCTGATTAGCTTTTGGCTATTAGCTTTTAGCGGTCAGCTTTTATCTGCTCAGTTGCAAAGTTCAATTATCATTGCTTTATACCGCCAGAAACTAAAGTTTCCGGCTACCAAATACCCAAGTCTGCTAAAGAGACTGCTTCAAGAACGCCTTTAGTGCGTGATGCCCTGTCGCAAGGGGGCTGGTTTTGTTTAGCCCCACGACTTTAGTCTGGGGCGGCACAAGCCATTTTGTTGGTTGCAACCAAGGGACTTTTATCTTTTAACTTTCATCTTTTAACTAAAAACCATTATTAGCTGACTTTAACACGAATCAATTCTGCTAGATTATGCCCGATAATGCGGTATTCGCCGTGTAGCTTTAGCTGCATGGGTCCGTTAAAGGGGGCAACATGATACACTTCGAGTTCAGAATGCGGCATTAACCCCAGTGCCTCAATATATTTCAAGCGGTCACTATCGCGGGTTCGTAAGCGCGTCACCCTGACTTTGCTACCGCCTTCCACGGTGGAAAGCAGCACATCGTCTATCGGCGTGATGTTGCCTGTCGCATCGGGGATGGGTTCACCATGCGGGCAGTGCGTGGGCGCATCGGTCATCTCTATCATGCGTTGGATGAGCGTCTCAGTTAATGTTGGGGTCATGCGGCGGGCTTCTTCGTAAATTTCATACCATTTGAAGTGCATGATTTTCACCAAAAACACTTCGGTAATGCGATGATGCCGCAATTCTTGCAGCGCCCCAATGCGCCCTTTCTCGGTCAGGCGAATGCCTTGGTACGGCTGATGCTCCACCATGCCTTGTTCTTTAAGCCGATTCACCATGCGATTCACCGCTGGCGCAGTCACATCCAATAATTCGGAAAGTGCCGATGTGCTGAGATATTCTTGGGGGGGATGCTGCATGTCCATCAGGCGATAAATTTCTGCCAAATAGGCACGCATGGTAAGGCTCAGGTCTTCAGCCATGAGATGACCCTATGATGATGATGAATACTTACCCCATGGGGAAACACCGCCAACGCCAAACTGCTGATGATGTGCCAAAACGGGCGTATAACATATACGCCCAATTTGCAGATGATGAATGCTAGGATTTACCACCCATGCTCCAACCGCGTAATCAAGCGTTCCGGCAAGTTGTGCTGCCGCATCCGTTTTTGGGTTGAGCTAATATCATAGGGGATGCGGCGGTGTTCAAAAATGCCGGTTTCCAAATCCAATATGCCATAAGCGGCGTCTGGATTCTGGTCACGCGGTTGCCCAATACTGCCGGGGTTAATAATCTGGCGTTGACCATTCAGCGTATGCGGCTGACGATAACGCGGTTCACGGGCGCGGGTATCGCCATTATCGCTCACCAATTCATAAATGACGGGCTGATGCGTATGCCCCACAAAACAATAGGGCGTCTCAAAATGCGGGAAATTGAGAGCAGCAACCAGTGGTTCCAAGATATATTCCCACACAGGTTCGCGCGGGCTGGCATGAACGAGCGTATATTCACCAATCACAAAAGTCACTGGCAGAGCTTCTAAATAGGCGATGTTTTCTGGTTTTAGCGTTTCCATCGTCCATTCCACGGCTTTGCGAGCATCCGGGTTAAAAGTACGAATATCTAAGCGCCCTAATGCTGCCCAATCATGATTGCCTGCCAAACACAAATGCGGCAGCGTCTTGAGCAGTTCAACGGACTCGTTGGGGTCGGGTCCATAACCCACCACATCCCCCAAACACCAAACATAATCCCACTGCCCATGCGCGTCTTTCATGACCGTCTCAAAGGCAGTTAAATTCGCGTGAATATCCGAAATAATGAGAATACGCATTTGGAATACCCTATTTGCACCCGGAAATTTTGTGAGATGACAATCCACTGACCACCGCTTGCCTGCTGCTTCTGCCAATCGTGCCGGCAATCGCTTATAATCAGGATGATGTTACCACGTTTTAATAGTCTGTGCGATTCATTTTAGCATGTTCCGATTTTTAACGCATGTCAACTACAAAGAATTAAGCCTTGCCCACTTGGGCTTATGGGGTGGGTTGTGCTTGCTGCTGACCAGTTGTTTTGCTGGCTTGCCACCTGCCGTTACACCTGTGAATGTACGGATTCCGCTGGCACTCACGCCAACAGTATTATCCGATGATACTCCCCTTAGCACGGCACAAGCAGCACAACCGGAAAGTGCCTATACCCCGGTGGCGCTGCCGCCGGGCTTGGGCGATGAATTGCCCGTCATGAGTGGCATTTGTTTTGAATCAGCCTATGATGCCGCCGGACGCATTTTTGTTTTACGCAGTGCTGAAGACCATATTCGTTTTTATGATTTAGCGGACAATTCGGGTTTATGTCGGCAGCCCGTCACGCGCTATCCCTTTGATTTTGCCAATGGGCGCGTATTAGCGGGGGGCTGGTCACGCGGGAATGGCTGTACCGCCCGGCATGACGTAACCGATTATCAACGCGATGATACGGCAAAAATCATCACCTTAACAGCGCGTTTTATCACCGACGGCGCTTGCCTGTATGAACTGGTGCGTCCGTTCTGGGTGAGTTTTCCCGATGCTGGCAGTTATGACATTCGCATTGTGGTGAATTAACCCAACGAGGCAAGTTACGCTTGACACCCATCCCGTTTTCTACGGCGGCATTATTACGCGACTTCGGCAGCAAATCCGCTATCACCCGGCACATTATCGCGGCGCTGGCGGCACAGCTAGCCGATGATCTGCCGGAATATAGGCGCTGGCATGGCGATTATCTTGCCAGTTTGCCGCACCGCCAACAACACTTTCCCGAAGAAACGCTTCGACAGATTTTTGCGACCCAAACATACTATGCTTTGCTGATTAAACGGTTAGCAGCGCAGCGGCTCTTGCCCCAGCAAGCCACCGATTGGCACGATTTAGTTAGCGGTAGTTTTTTTCACCAGCTAGGTATCACTAATTTTATACAATTCACCGCCGATGCGTGGGTTGGGCGGTATTGGCAGCGCCTTGAGCCATTGTTAGCACCATTGGATGCATTGATGGCACATTATGATTTTGCTCATCCCCCGCCCGATGCGCTCAAAGTGTTGTATCAAGATCTGTTTAAACGCGAATGGCGACATAAAGCCGGTGAATATTTCACGCCCGATGCCTTAGCCGAGTTCACGTTGAACCAAATCGGGTTTGGGGACACACAACGCCTGTTAGACCCATCGTGCGGCACAGGCACATTTGTGATTCTCGCGCTACGGCGGCTTTTACCAACGCTGCCTATCCTAACGGCGCTTGAGTCCGTAGCCGGCATTGATAATAATCCGTTGGCGGTTTTATCTGCCCAAGTGAATGTGCTGCTTACCATTGGCTTGCCCTCTGAACCTATTGCCCTACCGATTTATCATGCCGATACGATTACAGCACCGCCTGCCATTGGCACGTTTGATGTCATTGCGGGCAATCCGCCATGGGTGAATCAAGAGACCTTGCCAGAAAGCTATCGCCGGACTTTGCAACCGTTCTGGGAAAAATATGGCTTATTCGTGCATACTGGCATGGAAAGCATCTTGGGCAAAGGCAAAAAAGACCTCGCCATGCTCATGACATATGCGGTTGCCGATGGGTATTTGCGGGCGGGTGGCATCATGGGGCTGGTCGTATCACCGGGATTGTTCAAATCTGGCGGGGCAGGGGCGGGTTTTCGGCGTTTTGGCACATCCCAAATGCGCTTAAAAGTTCTCTCTGTAGATGATGTCAGCGCCTTAAAGCCCTTCCCGGAAATTGGTGGCAATGCGGCGGTGCTGCTGGTGCAGAAAGGCGACGCCACAGTTTATCCCGTGCCATATCGGGTCTGGTCGGCGGCTGAACCCCTCTTTAGTAGCAAAACATCGCCGTTGCATAAGGCGCTGGAAACCCACGCGCAGTATGCCATGCATAGCGCCAAGCCCATTAAGCCGGATGACCTGACTTCGCCATGGCTGACCGGGGAAACCGCCGTGTTAGATGCCCTCCATAAAATGATTGGCAGCAGCGATTATGTGGCACATGCGGGTGTTTATACAGGGGGTGCCAATGGCGTTTACTGGCTCGACATTCTGGAAGAACTGCCGGACAATCGGCTGCGCGTGCGAAATATTGTCGAAGGTGCCAAGCGGGTTGTGCGCCCTATTGAAACGATTATTGAAGCCGATTTAGTTTATCCGTTATTGCGGGGTCAAGATGTGCGCCGCTGGCAAGCCGCCCCCACCGCTGCGATTTTGCTGGTGCAGCATCCCCAACAGCGGCGCGGATATGCTGAAACGTGGTTGCAAACGCACTATCCATTGACCTATGCTTATCTGCACCAATTTGAGGCACTGCTGCGAACACGCGCGGCTTTCAAACGCTATTTTGACGCCAACGCGCCCTTTTATTCTATGTTTGATATTGGCACTTATTCATTGGCGCGGGTGAAAGTGGTTTGGCAAGGGATGGGCAGTACCACGATACAGGCGGCAGTTGTCACCACACATTCGGCAAAACCCATCATGCCGAATCAAGCCATGCATCCCTTTGTCGCGCTGGATAACGAAGATGAAGCCCATTATCTGGCGGCATGTTTAAATTCAGTGCCGTTCATGCTCGCTGTCCGCAGCCACACGCAGCCCGGTGGCAAAAGTTTCGCGCAGCCCGGCATTTTAAAATTGCTGCGGATTCCACACTATGAGTCGAAAAATACCTTACATCGTCAATTGGCACATGTGTCGCGCTGCGCCCATTTGGGGGACATTAACGACATTGAACTGAACACCTTGGCAGCCCAATTATGGCACTTATCGTCCGCTGAATTACAAGCAGTGACCGACGCATGGCAAACACCCGCACTATAACCATTTTCCAGCCCGATTATCGCTTACGTTTGCTCATGTTATTGTGGGCAGGTATCACCTTCTTTTGGATGAGTCTGGAAGATACCAGTGCCGTTAGCGTAGCGTTGCTAGGCAGCAGCGGCGCTGGATTGGCGCTGTTAGGCTGGCTTGGGCAGCACTATGGCGGACACATTGTTCCAGAACGACTCGGCATCCTTATCGCCGTAATCAGTGGTGTAGCCGTTGGTTGTGGCGCGGTGGTGTTGACGACGGCGCTGATGTTTTTTAAGACCGCTTGGCATAACCACCTGTTTCCCGATTATCCCATCGCCATGATGGCGGCGATGCTCGCCCGGTTGCCAGTTTGGGGCATGGCGGGCGCGTTAATCGGTTTTGCTATCGGCATGTGGTCAAGCCGACTCCAATCATGATGGGGCGGCATTTTGTAATGTCACCAGCATATCAAACAATGGCGTTGTGCCAACAACAGCCCCTTCTTTGTTCATGATGAGCAGATTGCTGTGTCCCCATTCGGCGGGTGTGCCATTCAGCGCGAAAATAGCGACGCCCATCACGCGCTCATCGAATAACCACGGTGTCCAGCCTGTGCGCGGATATTCAGGATAGCGCCCCGGATTGCCGCGTAATGCCATATCCAAATATTGGGCAGCCGTCGCCGCGTCAGGATAATCAGCATCTCTATTTAAAACAGCATCATCCGGGCGATAGCGCCAGCCTGTTTCGGTAATCAGCACGGGCAGATTTTGAACGCCAAATTGCGCCAATTTCCAGAGTTCCCATTCGTAACCATTAACGCCGCGATTGCGAATATGGGCGGGCGGCGGCGTAATATTAAGGACAGCATCGTTGAGCGCATCAAAATGAAATTGCTGCTCCCATGGGGGCTGTTTAAATGCGCCCAACGGGTAACTGTGGCTGTTCCAAATATCCACCTGTTCCAACAGTGTTGGTTCTGCTGCAAGCATAGCATCCAAAAATGTATTGGCATCCACGTAAAAAATGCCATTGGCGAAAGGCTGACTGCCCGTATTCGGTGCGTATAAATCGAGTGCCGCATTCAAAATATGGATGTCGGGGACTGCCGCCCGGAGTGCCTGCGCTGTATCTACAAATAAACGGGCATAGGCAACCGCATCGGGTTTACCGCCCCATTCAATACCATTGTTGGGTTCATTCAGGATAATCACCTGTGGGGTCGTGCCACGCCAATCCAGCGCCGCCACAAAATCGGCATAGCGTGCCGCAAACGTATGATAGCGTCCATCGGCATCGGCTGATGGGCTGCGCCAGAAGCCGTTTTCGCGGTCTACGGTGGTCGCTAGGCGTAAAACAGGCAGCATGTCCAACTCTAGGCAAGAATCGATAAAATACTGCCATTTTGTGGCGTCTAAATCATCTTCCCGAATCACTTGGACGATAATGCCATTTGTGCCAACGATTTGCCCGGCATAGCTGATGTGATTCCACCACAAGGCGTCATCCCATGCATGAAGTCCATCATCCATCAGCCCATGCACGCCGATTTTGTTCACATCGGGCACAGGTTGGGGCGCGGCTTGTTCAAACGCCGCAATCACGAGTGTGAAGAACACTGCGCCAATAAGCGCCGCCCAGACCAACAGCGCCCCGCGCCGCCGCCAACGGGCATATTGGTCAATCAAGGGACGGGCATCAAACATCGGTTCAGGTGAATCAGTCATGGTTAGCGCCTGTTTTAACTTTGTCATTTAACATCATTTTCACCACCATCATTTTCACCACAGAGACACAGAGACCACCGAGATTTTCACTGAGAAATGTGCCAAAAGAAAAAACGCTGATAGCTGATCGCTAGATATTCGCCATTTTAGCAGGACTAACGCTGAGAAGCGTCAGGAAATCATCGGTTTTCATCGGGCTATCCTGTGTTATGATGTTGCGCCAGCAACGCCCGTCAACTGTTTTAGGAGTTGGTTGTTTTCTATGCGTCAACGTCTTTTTGCTGCCACTATCAGCGTGGCATTCTGTGTATTATTCACCAGCAGTATTTTTCAGGCAGCGGCACAAAACACCGTCAGCGGTTTTGTCACGAATACGCCATCTGCTAATGCTAGCGCCATTGCCACTAGCCCCGCCGCCGCACCGACACTGATACCCGCTACGCCCACACTAGCAACCACCGCCACGCCTATCACGCCAGTGGTGACGCAAGAACCTGTGTATAACGTGCCGGCGTGCCAATATGCGGTCGGGCAGCCTACCAGCGCCGAATGCATCGCACTCATGGAAAAATATCCAGAACCGAATGTGACACCTATCAAGCAAGATGGTTACACGCTGGATACCTATAACTTCTGGAAAATTCCAACAGGCGGCGTGCCAAAACATGATGCGCCCGGCGGCAATATCATCGGCGAAATTCCCAATGGCTTTAACTTCGTGCGCGTGGTGGATACTAGCGTGGACGGTTGGTTACAAATCGAAGGTGGCGAATGGATTCAGCGCCAATTTGCCGAATTTCGCCAAGCATCGTATTTTACGGGCGTGCTGCTGCCCGAAGGCTGGAATCAGCCCTTTGGTTGGGTGCTGGATACCACTGGGATTTATGCTTCGCTCTTTCCCGGCGGCGATTCAACATCTGAGAGTGGCTTAATCCCGCTGCACTATGAACGCTATAATATTTACGCCGAAGCCGTAGATGTCGACGGTTGGAAATGGTATCTCGTTGGACCCAACCAATGGGTGAAGCAAATTTATATGGCAGTCATTCAACCTACGCCGCGCCCCGAAGGGGTCAGTGGGCGGTGGATTGCGGTGGATTTGTTCGAGCAAACGTTGGTGGCTTACGAAGAGGATCGCCCGGTTTTTGCGACATTAGTGAGTACTGGCTTGCCCAACACCGAAACCAACGAAGGCATTTTCCCCATTTGGGCGAGTCTGCCCCGCGATGCGATGTCCGGCGCGACAGGTGCGCCCAACGCTTATGTGCTGCAAAGTGTGCCTTGGGTGATGTATTTTGATGGCAGTATCAGTATGCATGGCACCTATTGGCACGATACGTTTGGCTATCGGCGCAGTCGTGGTTGCGTGAACCTGAGTATTAGCGATGCCCGCTGGGTATTTGAATGGCAAGCCGCCGCCCCAGCCGGGACAGACGGCAACCCATTGGTGAATGTGTATGTTCACAGCACCGGTGACTACCGCGAAGGCGATAACAAATAGCGTGTTTTAGCTGCCTGTCATCGGATGCCCAATCATCTCGCGCAGGCGGGCAGCTTTTTTCTCATTTTTCAGCAGGTTATCCCCCACGATAATGCCATGCACGTTTAATGCCAATGCTGCTTCAACTTCTTCCAGCGATTGTAAACAGTGCATGAGTAAAACGCGGGTATGGGCAGGCAATTTATGCCGAAACCCACCCAAATCTTTTAAAGAGCGTTCCAATTTGCCCGACAAATCATCCCCATAAGCGATCGCATGTGGGCTGAGAATTTCCACAGCGGGCAGCATCAGCATATCGTCCATCTGGATAATCGCGGTCATTTTCCAGCGTTGGGTTGCGCTGACCACCCGCCGCAGGGTCGCGCCATCCAGCAAGGACGAATACAACACCAATGCCGACGCATCCGACGCACGGGCGCTGAGAACGCTGTATTCATCGAGCGTATAATTCTGATAAATAATCGGAATATCCTTGACGCCGCGGGCGACCATGAGCATGTCTTCTAGGTCGCCACTGTAAATGGAGTGGTCGGTGAAAAACGTAATCGCGTCCACGCCTTCGCGGGCATAAGTTAGCCCAGTGGAAACCGGGTCATACGTTTCGGTGCGGGTAATTTGCCCAATCAATGTCACGCGGTCATTATCTTGCATGGTATCCAAGACAGAACGCGGACGCCGCTGCATTTGTGCTAAGGATAGCACGGCTTCCATGGGCGTCTTTTTACGCCGTTCATTGATATACTGACGTTTTGTCGCCAGAATGATGTCCCGATTGAGGTAGAGGCTGCCAGTTGCCATAATTGTGTATTCTGCTGTGCGCTTAAGACTTTCGTATATTGTAATCTCATTTTAGAATTTGCGGCAAACTACGCCAGTACAAATCGTTCATTTTCGGTTTGAATTATCGTGCTATAATGCCGCTGAGGGATGAAAGTAAACCACTGTGTCCGAAAAAGCTCTGTTGTCTCATGATGAAGTGCGGGCGATTGCTGACCTTGCCCGCTTGGAATTAACCGATTCTGAAGTGGCATTATATGCCAACCAGCTTTCGGCAATTTTGGCAGATTTCCAACGGCTGCAACAATTGGATACGGCGCATATCCCGCCAACGGCATCGGTCTTGCCGCTGAAAAGTGTGCTGCGGGCAGATACCCCCACCACACCCTTGACGCCTGACGAAGTAACCGCCAATGCCCCGGCTGCTTTTGCAGACCAATTTCAGGTGGGCGCGGTCTTGGGAGACGAATAATCATTTCGAGGTGAGCTATGCCTAAAAACCGATTGCTGCTGATTGAAGATGATTTTGATGTTGCGGAAATGCTGGTCATGTATTTCGAGGCAATTGATTATGAGGTAATTCATGCGGATACGGGCAAAGGCGGGGTAGAAATTGCCAGTCGCAAATTCCCGCATTTGATTCTGCTGGATGTGATGCTGCCGGATATGGATGGCTATGATGTGTGTATTGCCCTGCGTAAACGGGCGCTCACCCGCTATATTCCCATTTTATTCCTCACCCAGATTGATGAGCGTTCTAGCAAGGTCAAAGGGCTGACGTTGGGCGCGGACGATTACATCACCAAACCATTTGATATTGATGAACTGCGGTTGCGCGTCGAAAGCTGCATCCGGCGGGCAACCCGTGAACATCTGCATGAGCCGCGCACTGGCTTACCGACGGGTCCCTTAGTTCTTGAAGAATTAGAACGGCGGCGGGGCGCGGATTGCACGGAATTACGCCTCTCGTTGGCGGGCTTCCAAGAATATGCTGATGTCTACAGCTTTTTGGCGGCAAATGATGTGATTTTTCATGCGGCGCGGCTGCTGCGTGATGTTGTCTCAGACGTTGGCACCCGCGATGATTTTGTTGGTATCGAAAAAAATGATTTTGTATTAGCGACGTATTCATCAAATCCCAATGGGTTAGAAGAAGAACTGCGCCGCCGCTTCGCTGATAGCGTGCGAACATTTTACACCTTTGCCGATGCCGAGCGTGGCGGGATGCTGCTGTCGCCGGGCAGCACCCATGAGCGTTTTGTGCCATTGATGAACTTCATACGAGCGAGCAGCGGGGAACGGGTGTAGTGGACAATCTCCGCACAGGCAGTATCGCTATTTTGGATTATGGTTCGCAATATACCCAACTGATTGCGCGGCGCGTGCGCGAACAAGGTGTCTATGCCGAAGTGTTCCCGTATGATGCATCGCTCGAAATCTTAAATCAGCATCAACCCGCTGGCTATATTCTCTCTGGTGGTCCCAACAGCATCTACGAACCGGATGCTCCGCAACTGCCCCCGGCACTCTTAAAAGCAAATTTGCCGATTTTAGGCATTTGTTATGGGATGCAGGCGCTGACGCACGCGCTCGGCGGCAGTGTGGCAGGGTCGCAAAAACGCGAATATGGTCACGCGCTCATCACCCATGCTGCCCAAAGCCCGCTGTTTGATAATCTTCCAGCAGAACTCGATGTATGGATGTCACACGGCGATAGAATTGAGCGCCCGCCAGAGGGCTTTTTGCCGCTGGCAGCATCGCCGCATTCGCCCTATGCCGCGATGGGCGACCTAGAGCGCGGTTGGTATGGGGTGCAGTTTCATCCCGAAGTCGTGCATACTCCGCAAGGTGCGGCACTGCTGCGAAATTTCATCTTTAATATTTGCGGTTGCGCCCCCAAATGGTCGCCCGAAGCCTTCATCGAAAATGCGATTGCGGCAATTCAGCAGCAAGTCGGCGCAGAACGGGTTCTGCTCGGTCTCAGCGGCGGCGTGGATTCAGCGGTTGCCGGGGCGCTGCTGCATCGTGCTATTGGCGATAACCTGATGTGCATCTTTGTGAATACCGGGATGCTGCGCCAACACGAATCCGAAGAAGTGCTGCATGTTTTCCGCAACGAACAGAATATGAATGTCATTTACAATGATGCGACCGAGTTGTTTTTGGACGAACTCCAATCCGTAACCGAACCCGAAGCAAAACGCAAAATCATCGGGCGCTTGTTTATTGATGTTTTTAGCGATGAGGCACAGAAATTACAGGGGATGCGGTTTTTGGCGCAAGGCACGATTTACCCCGATGTGATTGAAAGTGCCGCCAGCAGCAAAGCCGCCAAAACCATCAAAAGTCATCATAATGTCGGCGGCTTGCCGGAAAAATTAGGCTTTGAATTGGTCGAACCGCTGCGTGATTTATTCAAGGACGAAGTGCGAAAAGTGGGGTCGGCGCTAGGGTTGCCAGAGCATATTATCTGGCGGCAACCGTTCCCCGGTCCCGGCTTGGCGATTCGCTGTTTAGGCAACATCACCTTTGAACGCTTAGAAAAATTGCGCCATGCCGATGCCATTTTTATCGAAGAATTACGCGAAGCGAGCCTATTGGTCGGCGATACCGCGCAGTGTTTCGCCGTGCTATTGCCTGTCAAAGCTGTTGGTGTCATGGGCGATAACCGCACTTACGAAGAAGTCATCGTCCTGCGGGCGGTTGTCACCGATGATTTTATGACTGCTGATTGGGCGCGATTGCCGTATGAATTATTGGCGAAAGTCAGCCGCCGCATCGTGAACGAAGTTGCTGGTGTGAACCGCGTGACTTACGACATCACTAGCAAACCCCCCGGCACGATTGAGTGGGAATAGTAACCAAAAAGCGGCACTGCTGCCGAGCAGTACCGCCCTTTGGTGTAAAAAACTCTACCGTGATTAGCGTGCAGCCAACTCGTGCAAATACGCAATCACAGCGTTTATCTGCTCATCATTGAGTTCTGGGTAGCCGCCGCGCACTGGATGAATAAAGGTCACGCCAAACGCTGGCGGTTGATACTGAGTCAGCAGTGTGAAAATCGCCGCATCATCCAATTCAATGCCTAATAAACTGCTATTCGCCATATCGGGCATTCCAGCGCCATCCAACCCATGACAACTCGCGCACGCCCAACCATATAAACCGGCACCATCTGCCGTCGCTATATCAAAGGAGCCACTGCTAGTATTGGCTGCGCCATCTGATTCTGCGGCTGCCTCTGTTGGTGTTTCTTCAGGAATAGCTGTTGGTACAACTGTCGGCGTCACTGCTGTTAATTCTTCTAGGCTGGCAGAGCCACTGGCACCGCTGGAAGGCTGAATAGCTGAAGCATCAATCGCATTCAAATTCAGCGGCGTAAACGACCCCATCGTAGTATTGGTTGTGCCACCCGCGCTCGTAGCGATTGCCACAGGTGTGACTTGGATATTTTCGGCAGACCCACTCGCTCCACTAGACGGCTGAATCGCTGAAGCATCAATCGCGTTCAAATTCAGCGGCGTAAAGGGGCGGGGTGTCATAGCAACTGTCGTGCTATCTTCAACATCATCCAGCACGGTTGCCCCGTTCAAACTACGGATATAATCCACAATATCATGAATATTCTCGTCGGTCAGACCACCGTTGCCGCCGCGTGCTGGCATGGCTTGCCCGGTCGTATTCAACGGGTCGGAGGGCTGACGCCCCACTGTGATAAACGCGACCAATTCTTCATCACTCATGGCATTAGCAAATTCGCTGCCGATGAGTGTTTTACCCAAGCCGGAAATCCCTCTGGCATCAAACCCGTGACATGCTGTACACGAACTGGAATAGAAGCGTTGTCCGCGTTTAACGGCACTTTCATTGACTTCTTCCAAGCCCAATGCCATCAATGTCAGATGATCCATGCCGGATGTATCGAGCGCAACGGTTGTTGGTGCCGCCGCAACTTCCGCTACAGCCGTCGGTTCGATGATGGGTAAGGGGGTAGTACGAACAACCGGTGGCATAAACACCAACACTAAGATAGCGGTGATGCCAATGAGAAAAATAAGTGGGAAAAGCGAATTATCGCGTGTTTGCGCTGTACTAACTTGGCTCATGAAACTCCCCTCTGAAGGCAATGTACGGTTCTATTATGCGAAAAGCCCTGTCATAGAGACAGTGAGATTTGTCCTATGAAATAGGTGATTTGCGTCCATTACCCCACTGGGTATCTTTGCGTACCATTAGTGAAAAATTCCACATTTCTGCTTTCAGAGGAGACGTTACATGAGTACACAGTTTGGACGCCGAGACTTTTTGCGTTTTGCCGGAGCCACAGGCGCGGCTGCCCTTGCCACAGGCTTAGTTTCCGCCAGCAATCCGACCAACAATGGCGGCGGTACTCCCCATCGCATCGAACAATCCAATATCCCTTGGGAAGAAATGGACGCCCATCATCAAGAAGCCGTGGATAAATTCTTGGCGAATGTCGGTCAAGATACCCGCTTCTGGAACAATGTATTGGAACCAGAAATGGATGGGGATGTTAAAGTCTTTAATATTGTTTGCCAAGAAATTGATTGGGAAGTGCAACCCGGCATGATTGCCAAAGCCATGGCGTATAACGGCACTGTCCCAGGTCCAGAAATCCGCGTGACCGAAGGCGATACAGTCCGGTTTGTCGTCACCAATGAAATGACCCAAAGCACCGCCATTCACTTTCATGGGTTAAAACTGCCTAACAGCCAAGACGGCGTGCCGATGGTGACACAACCGCCCATTACCCCCGGTTCGACACTAAGCTATGAATTTACCGTGAGAAATGCTGGCACGCACATGTATCACTCGCACCACAACTCAGCCGAACAAGTGACTCGCGGTTTGTTGGGTCCGTTGGTGGTTGTTCCCAAAGATACTTCGCGTGAACCCCAAGTGAGCGCCGAATACAATTTCGTCCTGAACGATTCGGGTTTGGGTGACTTTACATTTAACGGTAAATCCTTCCCCTATACGCAGCCGATTGTTGCCAAATTGGGCGATAAAATCCGCATTCGCTACTACAACGAAGGCTTGATGATCCACCCGATGCACCTGCACGGACTGCCGCAGTTGGTCTTCTCCAAAGATGGTTGGCCGCTGCCCGCGCCGTTCATGTGCGATACGCTCAATATCGCCCCCGGTGAACGTTATGATGTCGTGGTGGACTGCGACGAATTGGGCATCTGGGCGTTCCACTGCCACGTTCTGACGCACGCTGAAGGTCCCGATGGCATGTTCGGCATGGTCACGGTGTTGATTGTTCAAGAATAACCCCAAATAACCTTAAAACACACTCACAGGGGCGCAAAAGCCCCTGTTGTGTTTTCTCCTAATTCATCCTAAACGTAAGATTTGCTTCTGTCGTCGTGTCCTGTTGAAAGCGTTGACTCATCATCAGGAGAAGCGAAAAATGACATCCCAATTATCGCGCCGCAATTTTTTGAAGACACTCGGCACCGGGGTATTGAGTGTTGGTTTTGTCCAGTGGGTCGGGGCAGTTCCCGTCTTTGCCCAGACCAGCATTGCCAATTCACCCGTCACAGCACTGACTCGTTTTAATATTGGTGATTTTGAAGTGACGGCTATTCAAGATGCGGTTTTCCCTTTAGAAACGGCGATTTTAGTGGCAAATGCCGACGCCAGCGAAGTAGAAGCGGTTTTAGCCGCCAATAATTTGCCAGTGGGTCCCCAGAATATCACAGTCACGGTACTCTTGGTCAACACAGGCAGCGAATTGATATTGTTAGATGCCGGCAATGGTGCGGCTGGCGGCGGCAAACTCCTCCCCACGTTGGAGCTTTTGGGCGTCACACCCGATATGATTAATGCCGTCGTGATTTCGCACTTCCACCCCGACCATATCGGCGGGCTGGCGGCAGATGGTGCGGCGGTTTTCCCGAATGCAACTGTATATTTCCCGCAAGGGGAAGCTGATTTTATGGCAAGCAACCCGGCAGACCCCCAAGCCGCAGGTCTGGTTGAAGCTGCCAATGCTGCCTTAGCCGCCTATGGCGATAATGTCCAATACTACGCTGCCGATAGCGAAATTGTGCCGGGCATTATGTCGGTTGGAGCCGCTGGACACAGCCCCGGTCATTCGGCAGTGTTGATTGAATCGGGCGATAGCAAAATTTTGAATATTGCCGATACAGCCATTAATTCCGTGTTGGGGTTGGCACATCCTGATTGGCATCCGGTGTTTGATGCTATCCCAGAGATGGCGATTGAAACGCGCCAGCGGATATTGGGCAATGCTGCCGCTGAAAAATTGCAAATCTTTGGTTATCACTTCCCGTTCCCCGGCGTGGGCTATGTGATTGCTGAAGGCGATGGTTTCCGGTTTGTGCCAGCATTCTAAAAATATGCCCAAAAACATGCTTGCAAATCATTTGTGAGCATGTTATGGTAAATATCATGATAACTTTTGACGCACATCCCACCCTATTCAACAACAGCACTGGTTGTATGTGTTGTTGTATGACACACGCACGGCATAACCCGGAGCGCATGGTGGCTTGTCTGTAACTTGCAGACGTTTCTCAGTATGAAATGCATAAAGCCAACCTCACGCTGGGGTTGGCTTTTTTGATTGCAGATTTTTATACCGAGAGTGGGCGGCTTAACATCAGCATAATCCAAGCAATTTATCATCACCCTATGGCAATGACATTTTGTTCATATCAGAGCAAGAGGAGCAAACAACATGAGTGACATTAGCAATCGCGGTTATGTGCATCCCGAAGTGCTGGTTTCGACCGACTGGCTGGCAGCCAACTTAAACAATGCCGCCATTCGCATCGTCGAATCCAACGAAGACCCGCTGCTGTACCCGTCCGGTCATATTCCCGGCGCGGTCGAAGTAGATTGGACACGCGACCTGAATGACCCGATTCTGCGTGATTACCTGCAAAAAGATAGTTTTGAGGCGTTAGCAGCACGCATTGGCATCACGCCCGAAACCACCGTCGTTTTTTACGGCGATAAAAACAACTGGTGGGCGACCTATGCCTTTTGGGTGTTCCAGTTATTTGGGCATACCAACGCCAAAATTCTGGATGGCGGGCGCAAAAAATGGTCTGACGAAGGACGCGAAGTGACCCGCGAAGTTGCCACTTATCCAGCCACAGCCTATGCTGCCCCAGACCGCGACGATAGCAAGATTCGTGCTTTCCGTGATTATGTGCGCGAGCATATCAAAAATGGTGGTCAATTGGTGGATGTTCGCAGCCCAGCCGAATTTAGCGGCGAAAAAACCCATATGCCCGAATATCCGCAAGAAGGCGTGTTACGCGGTGGGCATATTCCGGGCGCGAAGAGCGTGCCGTGGGCGCGTGCCGCTAACGAAGATGGCACCTTTAAAGACAGCGATGCCCTGAAAGCCATTTATTTGGGCGAGAAAAATCTTGACCCCGCGCAGGAAACCATCGCCTACTGCCGCATTGGGGAACGCAGCAGCCATACGTGGTTCGTGCTGACGTACCTGCTCGGTTTTGAAAATGTTCGCAATTATGATGGCTCGTGGACAGAGTGGGGTAACAGCGTGGGTGTGCCGATTGCCAAAGGCGCGGAATAGTTCATAGAAGGCTGAGTACAAAGCCAACGCAGCATTCGTAACAAAACATACGTGGCACTATAAGGGAGGATGAGCGCATCCGTGTGTTGCATCCCCCCATCAAACAAAACCCCTGGTACATAAGTCTCTCGATGCCATTCAGAATAACAATTAAAATTATAATACTTTATCCAAAATGGAGCTTCCGATGTTAAAATCCATTCGCAATTTGGATTACATGGTTTTGCTTTGTAATGACCTGCCCCTCATGAAGAATTTTTATCATCACATTATGGGATTTCCGATTTATTTAGAAACCCCTTCTTGGATCGAAATGCGCTTAGGTTCCGTACTGCTTACGCTCTCTAAGAGAAACCGTCCTTTTGTAGGATCCCCGTTGCCTGCTGGTTCGGCTGCTGTTCAATTGGCTTTTCGTGTTGCACCTCATGAAGTTGAAAGCTGTTATGAGGAACTGAAAGCAAAACAGGTTGAGATTGTTCAAGCACCGCAAATTATTGATAAAAGTGTCTGGAAATATTGGAAACATCGGACATTATTTTTTAAAGACCCGGAGGGAAATCTGTTGGAAATTTACGCAGATATTGATATTCCAGAGGGAACATAAATATCTGCGATATTTTAATCAGATGTTGTGTGACATCCTTGCCACACCGATTTTTGAAAGGAATTCGAGCCTAATTGCGTTGGTCTAACGGCGTCCACGACAAATCAAACGTCCCGGTATAATTCATATCGGGGCGTATCAATCGCCCGCCCATCTGGTCAATCACATGCGCTGACCAACCTGCGATGCGTGCCATCGCAAATAAGGGCGTGAACATATTAATATCCAGATGCAGCGTATACAGCAAAATGGCGCTGTAGTAATCCACATTGGGGTAAAGTTTACGCTCAATAAAATACTCATCGGCTAAAGCGCGATTCGCCAAATTATCGGCAATGGTGAACCATTTGGTGTTGCCGGTGCTTTTCGCTAATGCTTCGGCATGACCACGCAGGATGCTGGCACGCGGGTCATAGGCTTTGTAAATCGCATGACCGATGCCCATAATGCGCCGTTCTCCGGTTTTGATGTATTGGTCAAACCAAGTATCTACATTCTCGACTTCGCCAATTTCCACGAACATTCGCATGGCTTCGGCATTGGCGCCACCGTGCGAGGGTCCCTTTAATGCCCCAATCGCCCCCACAATGGCGCTGTGCATATCTGACCCAGTAGCGGTAATCACGCGCCCGGTGAAGGTGCTGGCATTCATGCCGTGTTCCGCCAACAGCACCAGATAGACATTAAAGGCATCGCTGGCGGTTTTATCTGGCTCATTGCCACTGAGCATATAGACAAAATTTTGTGCCAAGTATAAATCTTCACGCGGCGCAATCGGCTCATGTCCTTTACGGATTCTATCCCATGCGGCGCAAATCGCGGTGATTTGCCCGGTGAGGCGCACGGCTTTTTGGGCAGCCACGTCTTTATCTTTCAGGTTTTCGGCATCGGCATCATAATGTGCCAAAGCCGAAACGACGGTGCGAAGAACCGCCATCGGGTCAGCATCTTTGGGCAGCAATTTCATCAGGTCAATGATTTGGGCGGGTAGCACTGCGCCAGTGGCAATCTCAGAGCGCAGTGTTTCCAGTTCGGTTTTATTGGGCAGTTTATGATGCCACAGTAAATACACCACTTCTTCAAACAACGCATTTTCTGCCAGTGTTTGAATTTCATAGCCTTCATAGATAAGACGCCCATTATCACCATCTACGAGGCTGCTGGTGGAATCTGCCACCACTGCCCCGCGCAGCCCGCCTTTGTTTGCCATAGTGTTCTCCTTAGACCGAGTATCGAGAATTGTTTAGTCCACACCTGATTTCAAAAAATACCTGTTGTAAGGGCGAGATATACCGCGCCCTTACCCAAAAAATGAATTTTCTAGTCAACACATAAATAAGCCGGAAAATGCTCCGGCATGGATGGTATAGCCTGTGATGAGTTTGCGGGCAACAGTATATCATTGGGCAAAACAGGTCGCAACGCGCATATGTGAAAAAAGGTACTATAAAGTCGCAATCAGTTTGCGGGCTTCTGCCGTAAGCTGTGGGGGCCATGCCAATTCTTTGCCCACCACCGCCGCATCTTTATAGCGTTTGTCCATCTTCAGCAGCGCCTGCCATAATTTTTGCGCTTCATCCATGCTACCCAAAGCATGATACGTCACTGCCCAGCCTGCCATGAGTAGGCGTTCCATTGGGGCAAGTTCGTTAGCGCGGGTAAAATCTTTCAGCGATGAGTCATAGTTGCCCAAGACAAATGTCAGCACACCGCGATTATTCAAAGCGCGAACATTTTTCTCATCCAGTTCAATCGCTTTATCAAAATCTGCCAAGGAAGCATCCAAATTATCCAGATAAAAATGGGCGACGCCGCGACTGGTGAAAATATCGCTATCATCTTGACGATGTTCGGCGACGCGGTTGTAATCCAGCAGGGCATTGGGATAATCATCCAAATCCGAGTACAGAATGCCACGATTGTAGATGACATCCACATTATCCGGGTCAAGTTCGATGGCTTTGTTCAAATCGGCTAGGGCTTTATCGGCGTTGCCGCGATTCAAGAAAATATCGCCGCGATAGGCGTAAGCATCGGCATTATTGGGGTCAAACTTGATTGCCCGTTTAAGGTCGCTGATGGCACTATCGAAATCGCCGCGCAGGCTAAAGCAGCGTCCGCGCTCAGCATAATAACTGGCTTCTTTGGGGGCGAGCTTGAGGGCGCGGTTCAAATCGCGCAAGGCAGATTGATAATCTTCGGTATTGTCCATGTAGAACAACCCGCGTTGGAAATGCGCTTCGGCATCATTGGGAGTGTCTGCCAGCGTGGTATTGAGCAGTTCTAGGGCAGCGTCGTAATCTTCGGCTGCGAGGAGGTCATTCATACGTGTTAATAATTCAGGCGTCATGGGCATCCATCTTTCTGGAAAAACATCACAATCTCAGGCTATGTATTGTGGGCGTTCAACCAACGGTGTCAACGGGTTTTCTTGCCCAACGCAAAAAGCCCACGCGCTGTTGGGGGTGGGCTTAGGGGGTAGCGTGCCAAAACCGCTTAATCCGCAGCGGGTTCGGCGCTGGCTTTCGTTTCAGATTTGGTTTCGGTGGCTGTTTCGGATTTTACGGGTGTGTCGGTGGCAGTGCTGGCGGGCGTTGTGACCGCGCTTTTGCTGGCACCCTTATTATCCGTCACATAAAAGCCCGACCCTTTGAAGATAATGCCGGCAGACTGCACAATCCGCGTGACGGACTGCCCAGTGGTCGGACAAGCTGCCAACGGCGCATCGGAAAAATTCTGACGATAGTCAAAGGTTGTACCATCTTGACGACGATAAGTATAAACGGGCATAACACGACACCTCTACGCGACTGTGCTACAATTCCATAATAGATAATGCATTACAGTATCTATGATAGCGAAAAGTTGCCGGATTGAACGTCCCGGCGTAAAAATTCTGATGGATTTTTTATGTAACGCTTAATCCAAAAGCCGGTCGATATTGGCATTCACTCGTTTGAGGTATGCCAACAAACCGATTTTATCAATGGTTTTGATTTCCTGCGCCGTCACTTGCACGCGCACGAAGCGCCCCAATTCTGGCACATAAAAGCGTTTGTTCTGCATGTTCAGCTTAAATTTACGATTGCTGGTATTGAAAGCATGGCTGCGTTGGCGACCAAACAAGGGTTTGCGGTCGGTAATTTTACGTCTGCCGGGCATGAGATTTTCTCCGTTATCGTCATTGGCTGTTGAACAGCCTAACGGCGCTATGAAGTGCCGTTTAAATTATCGAATCATGAAACGACCATTATAGCGCAGGACGGGCGCGGCGGGTATGCTGGATTTTTATTGGTGTCGTAAAAATCATGATATAGAACAAGGGGCAACATCCAAAGCCCGCCGAACCGCATAAATCTTCAAGCCTGCTTTCTGTCCGTGAAGTGCATAACGGGTTCTAGATGTGTTATCTTATTGCAAGATAACGCTAGTGTAATACGCACCAGCCATAGACGAGGTAACTAACATGAAGGTTATAGAGCAAATCCAAAATACCCCGCTCGCCCAAAAATTAGTAGCTCTTATCAACAAACTCTTGGTGAAAAGTATAAAAATAGATTTGAAAGAAATCGTGCAATTAGCGACCTTTCAATCCACACATCAATCACCCCAATATCAATATCGGGTCAATGTTCTAATTTCTATTGTAATATCTCAATCTATTGTTAATTTACTACTCATAACATATGGATTTTTGGGTGGTTTTGCGGGCATTTTTGATGATTTTGCAAATCGAGCCCTTACCTTAATTCTACTTCCCAGCATTGTCTGGTTCACAAATATCCGCATATTGCAGTATATCAAACAAGGAAAAATTCAAAGTGCCAGTCGTATTGTCGTAGTCATCAGTTTTATCGGGGTGATGCTGGCTGCCTATTATTCGGGTGGTTTGTATTCTTCTGCTATGCTGGGGTTAATGGTCATTTTGGTGATGGCGACCGTATTACTTGATTTTAAGGCAATGGGTTTACTTTATTTGCTGACCATTCTTTGCTTTTTTTTGCTTCTGATGTTTGAAATAACGGGGCTATTGCCGATTGTTGCGGATAAAGATCTGCCATTTCGCATGATTGCCCTTCTTAGCGGTGCGACTTGCCTGTTTCTAATCATCAGTTACCATACCTATGCTATACAACAATCGGAAAGAATGCTTTGGGAATTGAAAATCAAAACAGCCCGCTATGAAACAGAGCGCGAACTGACGCAAAATCTCACCCACGATTTGCGTACCCCTCTGGCAATCCTAAAAACAACGGCATATTTGATTCAAAAGAAACATGCCAAAGGAATACCAGTCAACGATCATCTTTTAAAATTAGATTATTATTTAAACCATATGGATATGATGCTTAATGATTTGATGGAACTTACCTTTTTAGATTCCACTTCGAGTACATTCTTCCACGAGAAGGTCAATCTGCGCGAAATTGTCAAAACCTGTATATCGTCGTTAGAAGATTATGCATTGCAATACAAGATAACCATTCACCTGATTGATGAATGTGATTATGACCTCTACATGCATGGCAATGAGCTACAGCTAAAACGATTGTTCAACCATCTTATCGAAAATGGTATTCATTATGGTAATGATGATGGCTATGTCAAAATCATATTGAAGAACAATCAGGAACGAATCGAAATTCTCGTTGAAGATAATGGTGTCGGGATTCCTTCTGAATATCATGAACGCATTTTTGAGCGATTCTTTAGGGTAGATGCTGCCAGAACAACTCGAAAAGGGCTAGGGATGGGCATTGGACTAAGCACGGCAAAACGGATTGTAGAACTACATCATGGCAGCATTACATTGTTGCAAAGTGAGTTGGGCAAAGGCAGTATATTCTATATCAGTATTCCATTTGCACCCTAAGCAGGCGAAAGTGTTTTACAGGGGTTCTACTTAAATTCGACACATCATGCTTTATTTATCCCTGTGTTATACTCTCTCCTATTCTTCAAAAAAATCTTTTTCAGGATAAGCCCATCATGACACGCTTTAATCCGGTGACGCCGCAGGTGCTAGAGGCGCTTAAAAACATCGTCGGCACAGACAATATCAGCACGGCACAGGCAGAAATTGACCTGCACGCCCAAGATGCTGGCTTTCATCCGGCACATCCCGCCGAAGTGGTGGTGTGGGGCATCACCGCGCAGCACCTATAATCAAATCAGCAAAATTCGTATTCCCGATGATGTGCATCATGATGTGGAGCGCGTGATGGTTGGCTATGTGCGTTATGTGCTGGAAAACCGCTTACAAAGTGTGGATTTTATCCGCCGCATTCGCCACTTCGATTAGCCCACTTCGATAAAATAGGGTCTCAACCATGAGCATATTATGAGGTTACAGGTTATACTTAACGTGTAATCAGTATCTATTTAATGATAGGATTGAGATGATGACCAGCAGCACTCCTTGGCAACCAATTACCAAGCCTATTGCCGTTTGGAATAAACAACTCAATACCGATTTTAAAGATTTTTTTCTGGCTCTTTCCAAAGCAACGATTGATGGGGTTGTCGGCAAGTGGGATGATGCTGCCTCAAATGCCGTTGATGCATTAGAGGCAGTCGGCTTAACCCACGACGCTGGGCAAATCGCGTGGTTGCTGATTCGTCGGGCGTTGACAAGAGCCACCTTTGACCTCATTCAAGAGCATGTCAGCCAATTACAAGCAAATGCCCCAAAAAATCCCAAAGCGTTTGAGAAGGCGGTAGATGATTCGCTTGAAAATGTCGAGATGACGATTGATGCCGCGTTTTTTGAGCATCCTCAAGATTTGCCTGTGGTAACAACATTTCAGATACCGTTTAAGCAGTGGTTGAGAGCGCATGGTTTCGTAGAGGCACAAGCAGATACGCTTGTGGCACGGTTGCCAACTTACTTTGTCTATGCTCTGAACCACGAATGGCGGCGCAAACCGGAAGCATATAAGCTGGTGAAAGAGGCGCTTGAAACGCCCTTTACCCGCGCCGGGGAACGCGAACAGAATTGGAATTATTATTACGCTTGGCTGCAAAAACAAATTCACGAGAGTGTCTTCAACGAGACATTTAGCCTGCATCAAATTTATATTCCCCTGCGTGCCTATTATGAACGCGAAAAAAAAGCTGACCGTGATTTTCCCAAGAAAAAAATGGTGCGAGTGGTCGTTGATTTAGCACAAGAACTGGATAAATGGGTGCATCAAGCCAATCCGCAAGATGCTATCCGCGTTATTAGTGGTGGACCCGGAGCCGGCAAATCCTCCTTCGCCTGCATGTATGCTGCCCATCAGACCAGCAATCCCCACCTGCGCGTTTTGTTCATTCCGTTGCATCATTTCGACCCAAAGGGCGACCTTATCTCCAGTGTCGGCGAATTTGTCCGTTACGCGACCCAACTAAGCCACAATCCGCTTGATAGAGACAACGGTGATAAGCGTTTGCTGATTATTTTTGATGGACTGGATGAATTGGCGATGCAGGGCAAAATGGGCGCGGAGACCGCCCGCGACTTTGTGGATGAGGTTGACCGCACGGTGAGTCGCCTTAATTCGAGAGAATTGCGCTTGCAAGTCTTACTCACTGGGCGCGATGTGGTTATCCAGACAAATGCCAGCAAATTTCGCCAAGAAGCACAGCATCTCCACGTTATGCCCTATTTTTTATCAGAAACAGAAAGTGAAGAACAGGAGTATTTCGATCCCTCAGATTTATTGCAGCATGACCAGCGACATTCATGGTGGGAACGATATGGTATTGCGATAGGCAAAAATTATGAGCAGATACCAGAAACATTGCAGCGCGACGATTTGGATGAGATTACGAACCAACCGCTACTCAATTACTTGGTAGCACTCAGTTATATACGCGGCGTGGTAGATTTTTCTTTGCAAGTCAACTTAAACGAAATTTATGCTGATCTGCTCAAAGCGGTGTATGAGCGTAAATATGCCCAAGGACGGCAGCATCCAACTATCAACGAATTATCTTTCGACCATTTTGGGCGTATTCTAGAAGAAATTGCCCTAGCGACTTGGCATAATGATGGTCGCACTGCTACCTTTTCCGAAGTCCAAAAACACTGCGAAGCCGCCGGCTTGTCAAAACTATTAGATAGTTTTCGACAAGGGGCAGAATTAGGTGCTGTACGGTTGTTCACTGCTTTTTATTTCCGACAGCATGATGCACACCGCGATGGTGAACCCACATTTGAATTTACACACAAAAGTTTTGGCGAGTATTTAACTGCCCGCCGCATTGTCCGCGCACTCGAACGTATTCACAAACAACGGCAAGAGCATAAATCCGACCTAGAATCCGGTTGGGATGAACGGATGGCACTCAAACACTGGGCAGAACTATATCAGGATACACCCTTCATGACCCAAGCATTGTTCCGGTTTGTCCAAAGCGAAATCGCCTTGAAAAACAAACAAATGGTAGCTGCGTGGCAGAAGCTGTTATGTTATTTGATTAGCTGGATGCTGCAATATGGGATGCCGATGGAACTATTAAATCCGCGCCCCAGTTATTACAAAGAAACGCTTTCGGCGCTACGGGCAGAAGAGGCATTGTTAGCAGTGGCATATGCCTGCGCCTGTGTAACTGAACAAATTAATACCATTCCCCGCTTCCAAGAAATTCCTACTGCTGCGGGTGCTTGGTGGGAGAGGTTATTAGGAGAGCGTGACAGGACTGAAGATATTTTGACCTTATCATGTTTAGGATATTTTGATTTACGATATTGTACTTTAGCTGGTAGAAATCTGGCTTCCGCTAATCTCCATCATGCCAACTTAGCCGGGGCGGATTTAATGGAGGTAAATTTAACGGAGACAAATTTGGCAATATCTAAATTAGTAATAATTCGATTAACAAACGCGAATTTAAGAATGGCGAATTTAATAGAGGTGGATTTAAGAGGGGCAAATTTAATAGAAGCAAATTTAATAGAAGCAGATTTAACAGGGGCAGATTTAACAGGGGCAGATTTAATAGGGGCAGATTTGACACAAGCGAATTTGACAGGAGCGTATTTAACAGGGGCGAATTTAACGGGGGCAGATTTGACACAAGCGAATTTGACAGGGGCGTATTTGACACAAGCGAATTTAACAGGGGCGTATTTGACAGAGGCGAATTTGACACAAGGTAGCCTAATTAACTACTACCAATGGAAGGAGGTGACCCTACCTGATGGCACTGAGTGGGCATCGGATACTGACATGGCACGTTTCACTGACCCAGAACATCCTAATTTTTGGCAACCATCCAATGATTAATCCAAAGCCCGTGTTATACTCTATCCCATTCTTCTTCTAATAAAAATAATTTTTGGGGATAGGGTAAACCATGACACGCTTTCATCCGGTGACGCCGCAGGTGATTGACGACCTAAAAAACATCGTTGGCGCGGACAATATCAGCACAGCACAAGCAGAAATAGATTTACATGCCCAAGATGCGGGCTTTCATCCAGCGCACCCCGCCGAAGTGGTGGTGTGGGGCATCACCGCACAGCAGGTCGCTGATGTTCTCAAATTGGCAAATACGCATTGCATCCCAGTGACGCCTTGGGGCGTTGGCACTGGCTTAGAAGGTAACTCGATTCCGTTATATGGCGGTATCTTGCTCTCGTTGGAACGCATGAACACGATTATCGAAGTCTATCCTGATGATTTCCAAGTGACGGTGCAACCGGGCATCGGACATAAAGATTTGAACGAAAAATTGGCACGCTACGGCTTATTTTTCCCACCAGACCCCGGCGCGAATGCCACGATTGGCGGCATGTTGGCGAATAATGCCGCCGGAATCCGCACGGTGAAATACGGCGCAAGCAAAGATAATGTCCTTAAAATGCAAGTGGCGCTGGCAGATGGACGCTTGATTCATACGGGGTCGCGCTCGATTAAACAAGCGGCGGGCTATAATCTGGTGCAATTATTTGTTGGCAGCGAAGGCACACTGGGCGTCATTACCGAAGCCACACTCAAACTCGTGCCAGTGCCACAGTTCATGAGCGCCATCATTGCCAGTTTTCCAACCGTCGAATTGGCGATTGATACGGTGGTTGCTGTGCGCGGCAGCGGCATTGATGTGGCGGCACTAGAATTTATTGATGTGACCAACACCAAAGCCATGAACGAAGCGGGGACAGACATCGCGCCTTATCCCACCTTATTGATGGAAATTCACGCCGCACATGAAGAAACACTGGCAGCCGATATGGCGTTGGTGCGCCAAATTTGCGAAGAAACCGGGGCAGTCTCTTTCCGGGCGACAGCCAATAATGCCGAGCGCAAAGTCTTATGGAATGCGCGGCATCATGCCTATGAAACCTTACAGCGCAATCATCCGGGACAAAAAATTTTCATCATGGATGTGGCAGTGCCGATTAGTGCCTATCCTGAATTGATTGCTTTCTCGCGCCAAACTATTGAAGACTATGGGGTCATCGGCTATATGAAAGGTCATGCTGGCGATGGCAATATTCATGTGGAACTGCCGTTTGGCGATGAAACAACTTTCGCCAAAGTCAAGCAAGTGAACAGCGCCATCGTGCATCAAGCCATTGCTATGGGCGGCACTTCCACAGGTGAACATGGCGTAGGCATTGGCAAAGCGGCGTATATGGCGCAAGAACACGGTGAGGCGCTAGATGTCATGCGCGATATTAAACACTTGCTTGACCCCAATGGCATCTTAAATCCCGGCAAAGTGCTACCAGAGTAAATAGTTGTTCATCATGGAATTATTTCATCTGGATGCATTTGTGCGGGTAGCGCGGGAAGGTACATTCACCCGCGCTGCCGAACTACTGAAGCTCACGCAGCCCGCGGTGAGTATGCGAATCGCGCAGTTAGAAGCCGAATTAGGCAGCCCCTTATTTGAACGTCGTGGCAAACGCCTGACGCTGACACCCGCTGGAGAAACTTTTTTGCCGTATGCCGAGCGATTGCTGGCAGTGTTGGCGGATGGTTTACAGGCGGTCAAACAAGTGCGGCAGGGCAAAACGGGCGAAGTGCGGATTGCTGCGCCAGCACCCTTTGTATTGACATTTCTGGTAGATGTGTTGGATAGTTTCCGGCGGCAGCATCCCACAGTAGATATTTTGATTCGGGAACGCCCCAAGACGACGATTCTGGAAATGCTGCACGATAACACCATTACATTAGGCTTGGTGAATGCGCCCGTTTTTGATGGACGGTTGCAGCTTCTCGCGCGTTTTGCTGACCCGATTCGGGCAGTGGTGGCGCAGCAGCATCCGTTAGCGCAGTTTCATGATACCCCCATGCCCGTCGAGCGCATTTATCAGCATACGATTTTTCGTGTTTCGATGTTCCCAGAAATGACCATGGTGATGGATGAACTGGTCGAACAGGCGCGGCAGGGCAGCGGTGGCGCAGTGATTGCGGTGCCGATGGTAATGGCTCTCAAGTTGGTGTTGGATGGGCAAGGCATCACATTTTTGCCAGAAAGTTATGTCAAATCGGCGGTCAAATCGGGCGAACTGGTATTTTTGACGATTGCCGATATGCCGCGCCTGATGAGTCAACCGCTGCTCATCGCGCGTAAAGACCGCGAGTTAAATCGCGTGCATCAAGCCTTTGTGCATCTGCTGCGCGACCGCTGGCGGCATTTGCTAGTGGAGTAAAGATTTTTTAGACTACACGGCATTCCCCATGGTTTATCCCAAGAAAACCTAAAATTTTCTGTGCATCCTATCCTGATTATCCCCACCTAAAGTTGCCATCTAACGCTAAAATAGCCGAATAGACAACCATGAGGAGCGTGAAGATGTCCAGTGAAAAAACCATCGCGCAAAAATTGTTGATTCGCGCCGGCTATCAAATTGCGATCATCAATGCCCCCCACCAGCATATTCTAGGGGCGTTACCCGATGATATTACCGTAGCACGGCAATTAGACGGTCAATACGACTTAGTAGTCCTCTTTGTCCAGAGTATCAAAGAATTGGATACCTATGCCGTCGCTGCCATTAACGCCGTCAAAACCAACGGGTTATTATGGATTGCCTACCCGAAGAAAACTGGCAAACTCAAAACCGATATTACGCGGGATTTTGGCTGGGAAACAGTCGAACATGCTGGGTGGGTGGGCGTGACCCAAATTGCCATTGATGATACATGGTCGGCGCTGCGTTTTCGCCCGAAAGACGATGTGGGGAAGTAAGATGTAAACAGGTCGTAAAATCGGGCAATCGTAGGCAAATTTTAATCATCACCCCTTTGATATTCTGCAAAATCTTTTATAATTAATGTTAAGTGGCGGGCTGAATTGACAGCCCCCTTTTTATTTCGGGCGTTACGCCGGATAGGAGATACAGACACAGAATGAACACTGATGACTGTGAGTCAGAGTGTAGTGATTGTTGCCCCGGCTGCGCGGAACGTTTCACCCATACAGTCGTAACCCCAGAATATTTCTCCCGGATACGGCTGCCCAGATTCTTATCACAATTCCATATTGTTCGGTTCACACCTTACCACGAAAGGGGTTGCTAAAATGCGCTTCTATCCTGATTATATCCCGCCTTTTAACAACGAACCGACGAAAGAGCGTTTTGAGATACGCCACATTGGGGATGGCGTGGGCGAAGGCGTTGTTTCGCTGGTCGAAGTTCAACCGGGAGATGTTATTTTCCAATTCACTGGCATTTTTTCCAGTGAGATTACCCAATTTACACTGCGGGTAACAGACGATCTGCACTTGCACGACCCGTTCTTTATGGGGAAAGTGCTGCATTCGTGCGATCCAAATGCAACCGTGAATATGCAAACGCGGACGTTCACCGCGATTAAGCCCATCCAACCCGGTGAATTTGTCACCATGGACTATGCCGAAACAGAAGCCCGCCTATTCAAGAATTTTGAATGTTGTTGTGGCGCACCCAACTGTTGTGGCTATGTCATGGGGTATGAAGAACGGGCAGAACAAACGGCGGCGCTGCTGGCGACCAGCAACGTTGCCTAATGCTGAAAATGTGCTATAAAACGCAAACGCCCGACCCCATGCCGGGCGTTTGTGATTCTGGGCTTAATTGCCCGCTGGTTCGATTGCACTGCTGAGAGGCGGGATGTTGTAGCCGAGATACGGCGGGCAACTGGTGTCAATCGCTAACGATGTTCCCGGCTGGATAAACCGCGCATCGGCAAGTTCCAGTTCGTTGGTTTCCAGCAAACAGTCGCGGCTGATACCATATTCAGCGGCGATGCTGTCTATCGTATCGCGGGGTTGCACCACATGCACCAAGCCCCCTGTGCCACCGCCGCCTTGCCCACTGAGCATACTGGCATCAAAATCCTCATCGGCACCATATTGGGGAACATTGGCTGGAATGATAATCTCCGTACCGGGCAGCACATTCGCGCCGGATGCAATGCCATTGGCAGTTTCCAGCGCCACCAACGCCACATCAAATTCTTGGGCAACATCGTCTAGGGTTTCGCCCGTTTGCACCGTATAGCTGATTCCGGCAGGCGTAGTAAAAAGTTCCAATGCCGGGAATTGACCATAGGGCGGTGCGTCATCGGGAATGATGATGACCGTGCCGGGCATCAGTTCAATCGTATTGGTGATATTATTTGCCAGCAAAATGGCTTGCAGGGATTTATCGAAGCGTTGGGCAATCACATCCAGCGTGTCATTGGGTTGAATCACATAGTCTTCGCCCGCAATAAATTCTAGCGAATCGGCGTAGGTCAGCGGCGGATATTCCCCAAACGGCGGCGCATCTGCCGGAATAAACAGTGTTGTGCCTGCCAAAAGCTGGCGTACATCCGTCACTTGGTTGGCAATTTGCAGCGATACCGCTGAGACATTCAATTCCAACCCAATGGTGTTGAGCGTATCGCCAAAACCCACGACATAAAATGTCCCTTCTCGCGCACCGCCACCACCAGCACCCGCCGTATCATCTTCAGGCGCAGGGATGGTGATGCAAGTGCCAAAAATTGGTGCTTCGTCGGCATCAAAGTTATTGGCTTCGCGCAGGGCTTCTTCGGTGACGCCCAAAATGCGGGCTAAACTAGCGACGGTATCACTGCCCGCCACGCGCACCCCATCGCAATCCGCAATCTCGACCACTTCACGCGGGATTAACACGGTATTGGTGGCTAAATACGAAGGGTCTTCGGCATAACGCGGGCAAGCCACTGAAATTAATAATTCTTGCCCAATTTGTAAAAAGTCATAACGGCTGATGTCATTATTGGCGGCAATGCACACCGGACTCACATCAAACAACGCACCCACTGCATCCAATGTGTCCGATGGACGCACGGTATAGACCACATCTTCAGTAATGGGCAATATATCATCGGCATTATCTTGGGCGGCAACTGACAGCACCCCACACAGCAGCAGCACCCCACTGGTTAAAAGACGGACTAAACGGAGCATAGACTTTCCTCGATTCTGCTATAATCCGGTAACTGCTTTAATGTTACCACAGAGATAACTTTTGCATGGGCGTCGGAAGCCCATTATAATTTATTGTACAATCACCCATTGTTTTGATTTGGCAAATGCCAATTTTTGGCAAGGAGCCGCGGCGGCATGGCAGACCAATCCCCCACCACGCAGAAGAAGTACGGGCTATATACTTGCATCCGGCGCATTAGTTTATCCGGCAATAGTTCGGTGTATTATGCGGTACATCAGAATACGGGTAAGCTGTATGCCCTGCGGACGATTACCGTCTCCAATGAGCCATATGATGATGCTGTCGCAGCTTGCAAAACTGAATTGGCAAAGTTTGCCCGCCTTGATACGCCCAATATCGTCCCGATGGAAGATTTTGGCAGCGAAGGCGCTGAAGTTTTTATGGTGATGAAAGCGATGAAAGGTGGGTCGCTGCGTGACCGAATGCGGTTGCGCCAACAAAAAATCGCTGATGGTGGGAATATGCCTATGCCATCTTTGGGCGAAGTGGTCGCCATGCTTCAGCGATTGGCATTAGCACTGGATGATTTGCATGTCCGCGATATTGCTCATGGACAAGTTGAACCCGGCAATATCATGTTTGATGACGATGGCAATGCTTATCTGGCGGATACGGGCTTAACGCGCTTGATGAAAATTATCTACAGTTTGGATTCCACGAGTTCGTTTAACACCACCAAATATACTGCGCCGGAATTGTGGGAAGGGGAACGCCCGCTGCCCGCCTCTGACCAGTATTCGCTGGCATGTGTGGCATATGAACTCATGACCGGACGCCCACCGTTTGAAGCACCGACGATTTTTGGCTTGATGAAACAACATACCGATGATGTGGCAATGCCGCCGCATTATGTCCGCGATGAGTTGCCCGCCGATTTGGCGATTCCTTTTTGGCAAGCGATGGCAAAACCACCAGAACGCCGCTTCCCGACGGTGCAAGCATTTATCACTGAATTGAGCAATGCCATCAAAGACCGTGAAGGCAGTCCCACCGGATTTTTTACGTTTGAAGTGAAGTGATGATTTATAGATCTTTCAAGTCGGAGCGCGATATTTCGCGCCCCATACTAGCAACCGCCATTAAAAACCAATGAGACTACATCACCATATGCGCTAGTTTTAAGGCTTCTTCTGGCGCGGTGTATTTCAGGCTGAAGGCTTCAGCGACGGCGGGGTGCGTCAGATGTCCGGCGTAGCTGTTTAGCCCTTTCATCAAGCCGGGGTCACTGTGCAGCGCAGTCTGCAAGCCTTTATCCGCCACGCGCAAAATATACCGTAGCGTCGCGTTAGACAGCGCCAAACTGGAAGTACGCGGCACTGCGCCCGGCATATTTGCCACGCCATAATGCAAGACGCCATCCACCACATAGGTCGGGTCACGATGGGTTGTCGCATGGGTTGTTTCCACGCAACCGCCTTGGTCAACCGCCACATCTACAATCACGCTGCCCTGCGGCATCGTGGAGAGCATATCGCGGGTAATGAGTTTGGGCGCACGCGCTCCAGTAATCAGCACGCCACCAATCACGGCATCGGCAGTGATAATGCTGCTGGCAATATTGCCCGCGTTGGAATAGAGCGTCGTAAAATTGCCATGCATGACATCATCCAAATACCGCAAACGTTCCAAGTTAATATCCAACAGTGTGACTCGTGCGCCCATGCCCACTGCAATTTTTGCCGCATTCGTGCCGACAGTACCGCCGCCCAAAATGATGACATGCGCGGGTTGCACGCCGGGAACACCACCCATCAACACGCCGCGTCCACCCATGTGTTTTTCCAAATAGACTGCCACAATTTGCGATGCCATGCGTCCCGCGACTTCGCTCATTGGCTCTAAGAGGGGCAATCTACCATTAGCATCTTCCACTGTTTCGTATGCCAAGCCTGTTACACGACTATCCAATAGGGCGTGGGTTTGGGGTTCATCTGCTGCCAAATGCAAATAGGTGAATAAAATCAAATCTTCGCGTAAGTAGCCATATTCAGACGATTGCGGCTCTTTGACTTTGACGACCATATTGGCTTTTTGCCACACCTCTGCCGCCGTTGCCAGCATCGTCGCGCCCGCTGCCACATATTCCATATCAGCGAAACCGCTGCCATTGCCTGCCCCGGACTGCACATACACCTGATGCCCATGCCGCACCAATTCACGCACGCCGCCCGGTGGTAAAGAAACCCGATTTTCGTCTGTTTTGATTTCTGCTGGAATGCCAATAATCATATTTGTTTTCCTGTTTGGTGATTGATGACCCAATAATTCATATCAGCAGCATCCAAGATTGACAAGAAAAGCATAGATGACGTTATGAGTGCTGATTTTTGTCTATTATGCCACGAAAAAACCCAGTGCAATCATGCAGATTGCACATAACTCCCCCTTTTTAATAACTATTTTGGATTTGCCGCCCAATCTACCCACTAACCCCCCGCAAAATAACGGTAAATTTACTATAATAAAGTATAGAATCATCCCTCCCTAAAATTGCACTCATGATTTATAGAAAAGGTTTTTCATGACTATTCCTGCCCGCTTTGGGTCGTATGAGATTGTGGAAGAAATCGGCAAAGGTGGCATGGCAGCCGTCTATCGCGCCCGCCAGCAAAGTGTTGACCGCGATGTGGCGATTAAAGTCATCCTCAAAGGCATCGCAGGCGACCCGGCGGCAGTGCAGCGTTTCCAGCGCGAAGCAAAACTCATCGCTCGCTTGGAACATCCCCACATTTTGCCTGTGTATGATTTTGATGGTTCGCATGAGCCGCCCTATATTGTGATGCGCTATCTGGATGGTGGCACGCTCAAAGATGTGATGGCACAAGGCTTGCTGCCCCATAACGAAGTTGTGTACCTGATGCAGCAGATTTGTTCGGCGCTGGATTATGCTCATCGGCAAGGCATCATCCACCGCGATATTAAGCCGAGCAATATTTTGATTGACCGCGAAGGCAATGCCTTTGTCAGCGATTTGGGTTTGGCACGCTTAACAGCAACAGAACGCGGTGCAAAAAATATCACCGAAACGGGCGCGATTATGGGAACGCCGGATTATATGTCCCCCGAACAGGCGATGGGCGCCGACGACATAGACCAGCGCACCGATATTTATGCGTTGGGCGTGATGCTATTCGAGATGCTCACCGGGCAATTGCCGTTTGATGCGCCATCTGGGATGCAAATGTTGATGCAGCACATGCAATCACCCGTGCCATCGGCGCTGTTATTTCAGCCGGAACTGCCGGAAGCGATTGAAGAAGTGTTGCAAAAAGTCTTGGCAAAAAATCGAGATGACCGCTATCAATCAGCGGTAGAACTCAGCGGAGTAGTAGCAGCAGCATTGGGCGTAACCACAACTGGGAGCGTGGTGCGCCTGCGCGAAGCAGCGGGAACGAGCATCATCCGGCGGCGCGGCAAACAAAACCAGACTGATTCGCAAGCCACGCCTTCTGAACAAAATAAAACAGTGACCGTCTTATATGCCAGCGCGGTGGAATATGGCGAAATCATTGCCGAAAGCAATGGGGATGAAGCCGCCCGCCGCGCATTAGCGGCGTTGTGGACAGCCTTGGAACGTATCACAGGCGAATTTGGCGGACAGGTTTTCTCGCGCACAGAGCATGAATTACTGGCGCTGTGGGGAGCAGATAGCGCCCGCGAAGATGATGCTGAACAAGCAATTCGGGCGGCGTTGGCATTACAAACAGCCCTGCGCGAGTTGGGCGCGGTTTTTATCGCAGAAGATGAACCTTTGCCGTTGAATATGGGCATTCATCGTGGGCTAACGCTGCTGACCCCTGGCGAAAAAAGTGGCACATTTTCAGCTAGCGGTGCCACCATTACGCTGGCAAATCGCTTGATGCAAAATGCCGAAGGCGTGATTCTCATCACGCATGAAGTCTTCCGGCAAGTGTTGGGCGTGTTTGATATGCAGGAAGATGAACCGCTAAAACTGCGCGGACGTGCCGAAAAAATCAATACCTATCGCATCACTGCTGCCAAAGCCCGCGCTTTCCGGGTGGTGCTGCGCGGCGTAGAAGGCATCGAAACGCTGTTGGTTGGGCGCGATGCTGAATTTAAACATTTGCAAAAAGCCTTCCTCACCGCGTTTGAGGATAGCGAGACGCAGGTGGTCACGGTGGTCAGCGAACCCGGCATCGGCAAATCGCGGCTGCTCTATGAATTTGATAAGTGGGCAGAACTGCGCCCAGAACTTTATCGTGTTTTCAACGGGCGGGCGACCCCCGCCATGACGCAGCGCCCCTATGCCCTCATCCGCGATATTATCTCAACTCGGTTTGAAGTATTGGATGATGATTCCGCAGCAGTGGCACTGCATAAAATTGAAACAGGTACAGCAGACCTTATCGGCAAGAATGCCGAAATAGCGCATTTTATCGCTTATTTGGCAGGGATGGAGGTCGCTGATAGCCCCTATCTGAAAGGCATTCTCAGTGATGCCCAAGAAACCAGCCGCCGCGCCCGCCAAGCGTTTATCAAACTGATTATGACGCTGGCAAAGATTCAGCCAGTTCTCTTAGAACTTGAAGATTTTCATTATGCCGATGAAGCCTCGCTGGATTTGCTGACCGATTTATTCGCTGCCGATGAAAATTTGCAACTCTTGGTGGTTGTCTGCACCCGCCCGGCTTTATATGACCGCCGCCCAAGCTGGGGCAGCGGACAGCGTTTTCATACACGGGTGGATTTGAAACCATTGGATAAACGTGACAGCCGCGATTTGGCATTGGCAATCTTGCAAAAAGTGACCGATGTGCCGAAGACATTGCGCGATATTCTGGTGGAACGCGCCGAAGGCAATCCGCTTTATATGGAAGAATTGGTCAAAACACTCATTGATGACCGTGTGATTATCAAAGAGAGCGAAGAAGTGTGGCGCGTGGAAATCGAACGGTTGGGTGCGTTAAATGTGCCAACCACGCTGTCGGGATTATTGGAAGCGCGGTTCGATACGCTGCTCCACCCTGAAAAATTAACGTTACAACGTGCCAGCGTTATCGGGCGCCTCTTCTATGATACAGCGTTACAAACGATTGATGCCATAGATGATACCCACCTGCGTGATTTGCCCGATATTTTGGCGAAACTCGTAGAACGTAGTTTTGTCTACAAGCGCGAAACATCAGCATTTGCTGATAGCGTGGAATATATCTTTGCCAGTGCTATGCTGCGCGATACGCTGTATGACCGCCTTTTGGAGCGCCAACTGCGCGTTTATCACACCGGATCAGCGGCATGGTTAGCGAATTTAGAGCGTGCCACTGATTATCTGCCGCTAATTGCCGAGCATTTTGAAAAAGCCGGTGATACCCAACAAGCCGCCGCTTTTCTCCAGCAAGCCGGGGATAATGGCGTGCGGCGTGGCGCGTATCAAGAAGCCATTGGCTTTTACCAGCGGGCAGTGGCATATTTGCTGGAAGATGCTGACCCCATTGCCAAGCTATCCGTGTTGTTAGGGCTGGGTGAAGCTCACAATCGGCAGGGGGATATTAGCACACTCCGCCCCATCCTGACCGAAGCATTGCCACTAGCACGGACGGTTGATGACCCGGAATTGCTGGCGAATACGCTCTATCAACTGAGCTTGATGGAAACCACCTACGGCGATTATCCGGCAGCTTTGGCGTATCTTAACGAAGCATTGCCTTTGGCGCGTGCTGGAACGGACGCGAAAACACTGGCGAATGTTCTGTATGGGCTGGCAAATACCAGCCTGCGTATTGGCAACTATACCGAAGGTGTTCTTGCGGCAGAAGAATGTATCGCTTTGTGTGAAAAAACGGGTGACGATGTGCTGCGTATTTATGCGCTCAACCGCTTGGCAACACTGAAAGATAGACCCGGTACTACCGGCTATGACCCACAGGCAAATCATGGTCATTATGAGGTGGGATTGGCGTTAGCACGCCGGCTTGGGCATCGTGCCGGGGAACAGACTATTCTGAGTAATCTAGGGGCGAGTGCTGCATATCAGGAAGACTGGCAGCAGGCGATTCATTACAGCCAACAGGCGTTGCAATTGGCACGGGAAATGGATGACCGACAAGGCGTGGTGGTTGCTGGGCTGAATCTAGGAGAATATCATCTGAAACTGGAGCAGCCCGATAAAGCTGTGCCGCTGCTGCACGAAGCCTTATCAGCGGCGCAGGGGTTGGCAGTCCCCGCGCTGTTAGTCTCTGTTACCAGCATTATCGCTGCCCTAAAACTGGTGCAAGGCAAATTGGCTGAGGGTTTAGCGTTGTTTGAATTCGTTCAGAGTCATCCCGCCGCCACTAGCGAAGAGCATATGGTAGCAGATCATTGGCTGCAATATGCTCGTGAGAAATTCAATATGAGCGACGCCGAGATTGAAGCCGGGTTAGAAGCGGGCAAAGCGTTAGATTTAGATACAGTGGTGGCGCATTTGCTGCAAGAATTGGCGTAGAAATAAATTTTTATCCCGAATATCAAGAAAAGGTTTTTCATGACTATCCCTGCCCGCTTTGGGTCATATGAAATTGTGGAAGAAATCGGCAAAGGTGGCATGGCAGCGGTGTATCGCGCCCGCCAGCAAAGTGTTGACCGCGATGTGGCGATTAAAGTTATCCTCAAAGGCATCGCCGGCGACCCAGCGGCAGTGCAGCGTTTCCAACGCGAAGCAAAACTCATCGCTCGTTTAGAACATCCCCACATTTTGCCTGTGTATGATTTCGATGGTTCGCATGAACCGCCGTATATCGTCATGCGCTATCTGGATGGCGGCACGCTGAAAGATGTGATGGCACAAGGCTTGCTGCCGCATAACGAAGTGGTGTATCTGATGCAGCAGATTTGTTCGGCGCTGGATTATGCTCATCGGCAAGGCATCATCCACCGCGATATTAAGCC
>JALHOR010000034.1:28622-49969 GCA_022842885.1 Anaerolineae bacterium | reverse complement strand
GGCGCTGATTAACAATACAGAATATGGTTTACAAGCAGGTGTTTTCACCAATGATATGAAGCGTATCATGGATGCGTGGGAACGGATTGATGTGGGCGGCTTGCACATCAACAGCATGTCTACGTTTCGCGTAGACCACATGCCCTACGGTGGCATGAAAGCCTCTGGTTATGGGCGTGAAGGTGTCAAATACACCATGCAAGAAATGACCGAACTCAAACTGATGGTGCTGAATTTGAATTGAGCGCCCATCGATGAAACGGGCAGTTAGCAATGATGCTCAAGTGTAATTTTGAACCACAGAGACACCGAGAACACTGAGGTTTCACTGAGATAAGCGGTAAAAAGAGACACTGTGAGCGTTTTTGCTTGTATTTTCCGGTATCATAATTCAACAACGAGATAATAACGAATTGTTGCATTCGCAAAACAAACGCTTGGTGCTTTGTTGTGGCTAACAGCTAATCGCTAAAAGCTAACTGCCTAAATCTTTATTGATACAAGTTTTAAGGATACCCTATGCTGTTAAAAGACCTTTCAGAGGCGATTGGTGTCTCTGGCGATGAAGGGGCGGTACGCAAACTGATTCACCAAGCAATCAAAGAAGATGTCACTGAGATTCAGGTAGACAGCATCGGCAATTTGACAGCACTAAAAAAAGGAACAGGGATTGCCCCATTGCGCGTCATGTTAGCGGCACACATGGATGAAGTCGGCTTCATGGTGACGGGCTATGATAGCAATGGGCTAATTCATTTTACCAGTATCGGTGGTATAGACGCTCGCATTCTGCCGGGGTTGCGCGTGAAAGTCGGCAAAAAACAACTGCCGGGCGTAATTTTGTGGACGCCGATTCACAAGAACCAAGACCAGACCGTGAAGCAAATCAAAGATTTACGGATTGATATTGGGGTCAGCAGCAAAAGTGCCGCCGAAGGCAAAGTTGCGCGGGGCGAAAGAATCGCGTTTGATAGCCCGTATATGGAAATTGGAACGAAGATGCTGCGCGGCAAAGCCTTTGATGATCGCGTGGGATGTTCATTGCTGGTGGATGTATTAAAAGCCGGGTCGTATCCAGTGGATGTGCTGGCTGCCTTCACGGTGCAGGAAGAAATTGGGCTGCGCGGCGCACAAGTGGCGGCACAACGTCTGAACCCAGATGTAGCGATGGTATTGGAAGGCACAACGGCGCATGATGTCCCTGACCCAATGGCAGACCCCGATGACCCAAGCGTAAATAACCCTGCCTGTAAAATTGGCTGTGGACCGGTGCTGACGGTGATGGATAGAAGTATGATTACGCCGCCCCACTTGCTCAAGTTTTTGCGCCAAACTGCCGATGCGAACCATATTCCGTATCAATTGAAAACGGCATTGGGCGGCGGCACCGATGCCGGCAAAATTCATCTATCGAATGCGGGCATTCCGTCGGTGGTGATTTCCATGCCCTGCCGCTATATTCATAGCCCGGCGGCATACCTAAGCAAAGAGGATTATGCCCACACGCTGAAGTTGATTCAGGCGGCATTACATGCGCTTATTCCGGCAACAATTCGTCAAGCATAATGGGCAGCCAACATGACATTACAGACAGCACGCTTTAAAAACATTGAAGTAATTATCAATCCAGCGGCAGGCAGCAATGAACCTATTTTAAATACGTTGCATGATGTATTCAAAGATTATGATGTGGATTGGAATGTTAGCCTGACGAAGCGTGCCGACGATGGTGCGAAACTGGCAAAAGCAGCACTAGAACGCGGGGTTGATTTGGTGGCAGCGTATGGAGGTGATGGTACACTGTTAGATGTTGCCATAGGCATGATGGGAACAAAGTTGCCGATGGCATTTTTACCCGGCGGCACTGCTAACGCACTCGCTGCTGAGATGGGTCTGCCCAATACACTGGCAGAAGCGGCGCGTGTGATTGTGGCTCCAGAAGTCGAAATTCGCACGATTGATATGGGGCGCGTGGGCGAAGATTATTTTTTGCTGCGTGTTGGCACAGGGCTGGTAGCGAATTTTAGCGCCGCTGTCAACCGCGAGATGAAAGATAAATATGGTTTGATGGCATATTTTATCGGTGGCTTGCAAGCACTTACAAATCCAGCAAAAGCCATCTATAAATTGATCATTGATGGTAAAGTACAGTCCGAAGTGGAGGCAGTCGCATTGCTCATCAGCAATGGCAATGCCACGGGTGGCGGGGCGGCTAATCTGCCATTATCGCCTTACATCAAAATTGACGATGGTTTACTGGATGTTTTTGCTCTGCGTGGTGACTTAAACTCAATTTTAGGGGTGGTCGGCAACATTACTGCTATTGAGGGGCTTGCCACCAACCTTGATCATTGGCAAGGCAGTATCATTCAGGTGGATGCCAATTTACCTCAATTAATGTATGGTGATGGCGAAGAAGAACCCATCTCCCAAACACCGTGTACTATCGAAGTATTGGCGGGTGTATTGCAGGTGGTAGTGCTGCCCTCCGCCACAATATAACCTATAGATGCCATCACAAAATTCTATTTGGACAGAGTATATTGTACCCTATCAGCACGATTTTTGAAATAAGTTCTAATTTTGCATGGCGTTTCAGGTAACAAGTGATACAAAAATGGTCAAGTTGTTTGCGGAAAACACGAGAATTTATCTTAAAATCTTCTCTCGTATGCCCAATGTATTTGCGGCTCATAACCAAAAATAAGGAGTGAAAATCGTGCCGGAGTATCCCGCCAAATTACAAGAAGCCTTAGATGATTTTTCGTACATCACCACCCGCACAGAACGGCAGGATTTCCTCATCCAGATTGCCGACCAATTCAGCGATGTGAAGGTGATTCCCGATGTTGCCATGCAACCTTACGATGAAACCCATCGTGTCCCCGCCTGCGAATCGGATGCGTTTGTGTGGGCAGTGGATAACCCGGATGGCACGCTGCATTTTTATTTTGATGTGCTGAATCCACAGGGGTTATCGGCGATGGCAATGGCGACGCTTTTGGGGCAAACTTGCTCTGGTGCGCCCTTGGAACAAGTCGCCAATATTAGCACCGAAATTGTCTTTGATTTTTTTGGCAAAGATATTTCCATGGGCAAAGGGCAAGGGCTGATGGGCATCGTCAATGTCGTAGCGATTGAGGCACGTCGCCGTTTGAAATCCTAATAGGCTGTTAGTTTTCCGGGGGAAAAACCCATGCAAGCACAGGCAAATCTGCAAACATCGCAACAACCTGTCGGAACGCTGCCACAAATTAAACCGCTGTTGTATCTGATGGCGGGGATTTTTGTATTAGCAGCGTTGATTTATGGGGTCATCAATACCGGGCAAGCGCCGGATGTCGTGCTGAATATTTTCACCACGCGCTTTTTGGGCATCTTTATCGAAGCCGTGCCATTTTTGCTGTTGGGGACGCTCACCTCTGGTTTGATTGAGGCGTTTATTCGCCCGGATGATATTTCGCGCATTTTGCCCAAAAATCGTGTTCTGGCGACGATTGGCGGCGCCTTTATGGGCATTGTGTTCCCAGTGTGCGAATGCGGCGTTGTACCCGTCGTGCGGCGGTTATTCAATCGTGGGCTGCCCATGTCCGTTGGCGTGACTTTTTTGCTGGCAGCACCGTTCATGAATCCGATTGTGTTTGCCAGCACTTATATCGCCTTTGGCGCGGGTCCCATTTTCTTCGGGCGCTTCATCATCACGGGCATCGTAGCAATTTCCGTCGGGTTGATTTTTGCGCTGAACGCTAAACCATCGGAAGTGTTGCAACCTGCCGCCTTGCTGGATGATGGCTTCGATGCGCTCAAACCGCGTCCATCGTTATCGGCGGGCTTGGGCATTACGCTGACCACCGCTATCAACGAATTTTTTGATATGGGACGCTATCTCATCATGGGGTGTTTGTTAGCAGCCGCCATGCAGACATTTATCCCGCAGGAAACACTTTTAACCATCGGTGAAGGTCCCGTTGCGTCGGTGCTGGTGATGCAGCTTTTGGCATTTATCCTCAGTGTGTGTTCCACAGTCGATTCATTCTTGGCATTGGCGTTCACCACCACTTTCACGACAGGCGCGATATTGGCGTTTTTGTGTTTTGGTCCGATGGTGGACATTAAAAGCACGCTGATGTTTATGGGTGTTTTTAAACGCAAGGCAGTTTTTTACTTGATTTTGCTGCCCTTCCTGATGAATTTGCTGGCGGGCGTATTGATTAATCTGAACGCGGGCTATTTTTAAAGCCACACAATAAAGGGTGCTATGTCGGATTTGCGCTTGTGGGAAGACGACTATTTACGCAACACGCAGTATAAAGATGCCAGCCGTCTGAATGCCCGTTTACAACTGCATCAGCGTTTCAGCACGATTGGGTATGATTATTATCGCTGGCTGTTTGATTTGATGCTGGCAAGTTTTCCGGTCAACGCGCGAATTTTGGAAGTGGGTGCCGGCAGCGGCGAATTGTGGCTCAAAAATCTTGACCGCATTCCTGACCAGTGGCACATCACCCTCACTGATTTTGCGCCCGGCATTCTAGCCGATGCCCAACGGGCATTGGGCAATATAGAGCGCATCGCGTTTCAAGAGGCGGATGTGCAACAGTTGCCTTTCGCTGACCAGCATTTTGACGCTGTTCTAGCGCATTTGATGTTATATCACATTCCACATCTGGCAAAAGCCATCAAAGAAATTCGCCGCGTATTAACCCCACAGGGCAGCCTCCACGCCGTAACCTTGGGCAAAGCCCATATGCATCAATTGAATGTCTTGGCAGACCCCTTTGTGCCGGAAGTGGGATTAACCAAACGTGGCGAAGACCGTGCCTTTAGTTTGGAAAACGGCGCGACGAAATTGCTCAGACGTTTTGGCGAAGTGCAGCTTATTCGCTGGACTGACCATTTGCATGTGACCGAAGTGGAACCGCTGGTAGATTATGTGCTGTCTATGACTCGTGTGGTGACAGACAAGGCGATTGCGGGATTGCGTGCGGCATTTGCCAGCGACATCCAACGCGACGGCAAATTTGAAGTGCTGCGCGATACAGGCTTGTTTGTGGCTCGCGGCTATCCATTAGCGAAAGAATAACATCATGCCACGCTTTACCAATGCGGATTATTTGCAACAGCAGCAATACCAAAATTCTAGCAATCTCGGCGCACGGATTCGCCTACATCAATTGTTCACCGTCGCCCCGAAAGATATTCATCGCTGGGCATTTGAGATGTTGTTGGCGTGTTCTGGTTCACAATCTAATATTTTAGAAGCGGGCTGTGGACGCGGCGATTTGTGGGCAAAAAATACTGACCGCATTCCAGCGAATTGGCAGGTGACACTGACAGATTTTTCGGCGGGGATGTTGGAGGATGCCCGAAAAAATATTGGCGACATTGCCACCCGGTTTACGATGCAGCAAGCCGATGTGCAGCAATTGGCGTTTGACGATGCTAGTTTCGATACGGTCATTGCCAATTATATGTTGTACCATGTGCCGAATATTCCCCAAGGCATTGCCGAACTGCGGCGCGTGTTAAAGCCATCGGGTACGCTGCACGCCTTCACCAATGGGCAAAATCATATGCACGAACTGACGGAATTAGTGCGCGAATTTTTCCCGACAGACGATGCCTTTGCTGTAGACAGCGCCGCTAATTATTTCGGCTTGGAAAATGGTGCTGACTTGCTCAAAACAGCGTTTTCAGATGTGGTCATGCTTCGTTATGAAAGTCATTTGCAAGTCACGGAAACGCAACCACTCATGGATTATGTGACTTCGATGATTCGGTTGGTGGATGTAGATGCAAAACGCTTAGATGCCTTGCACGACAAAATAGCGGCTCACATCGCTGAAAAAGGGTTTTTGCACATCACCAAAGACAGCGGGCTATTTGTGGCACGAGGATGAAGAATGAAAGATTATCACATCAACATTTTCTACAGCGAAGAAGATGAGGGCTACATCGCTGATATTCCTGACCTTGAACCTTCTTCTGCATTTGGCGAAACCGCAGAAGAAGCACTGGCACAAGTGCAATTGGCAAAAACAGCTTGGTTGGAAACTGCCAAAGCACACGGTTTTCCTATTCCTGAACCCAAATATCGCCCGGCAATTTATCAAGTTTATGCAACGCTTGCAGGTGATTAGTGAAACTCGCACTTGTGCATGATTGGATGAATCAAGTCGGTGGTGCGGAAGATGTGTTAGCCGCGTTGGTCGCGTTGTATCCGAATCGTCCCATTTACACCAGCATCTACGCGCCCGAACTAATGCCGGAATATTACCGCAAGTGGGACATTCGCCGCTTGTGGCTGGATAACATGCCCGGCATTCATCGCCATCATCAGCCGTATTTACCCTTGTATCCTGTTGCATGGCACGGTTTAGATTTATCCAATTATGATGTGATATTGAGCAACAAAAGTGGATTTTGTCATGGTTTGCAGTTTGGCAAAAACAGCATTCATGTGTGTTACTGCCTTGCACCGACGCGCTATGTCTGGCAGTTAGACTCGTATATTGCTCGTGAAGGCTTTGGCAGACTGGTGGAATTGGGCTTGCGTCCGTTGGTGAATATCATGCGCCGTTGGGATTATGCCGCCGCCCAACGGGTGACGCATTTTATTGCCATCAGCACGGAAATTCAGGAGCGCATTCAAACCTATTATCAGCGCGACTCAGTGATTATTTTTCCTCCGGTGGAAACAGCACGTTTTCAGCCTGTGCCGGCGCAAGAAGTCGGTGATTATTTTCTGATTGTGTCGCGGCTTATCCCCTACAAACGGATTGATTTGGCAGTGCAAGCTGCCACCCAGTTAAATTTGCCCCTCAAAATTGGCGGCAAAGGGCGTGATTTAGACCGTCTGAAAGCTATGGCAGGTCCCACGGTCGAATTTTTGGGTTATGTGCCAGATGAGGATTTGCCCGGTTTGATGGCACGCTGCAAGGCATTTATTTTTCCGGGATTGGAAGATTTTGGTATCACGCCCGTGCAGGCACAAGCAGCGGGTCGCCCGGTGATTGCGTACAAAGGCGGCGGCGCACTGGATACGGTGATTCCGGGCAAAACGGGCGAATTTTTTACGGAAATGACCGTTGAAAGTTTAGTACCTGTCATGCGTGATTTTGCCGCTGCCCGCTATGATACCGCCCATATTCGGCAGCACGCGCTGAAATTTGATACGCAAGTCTTCAACGCGCAAATCACCTCTTTCGTCGAACAAGCGTATCATGCCTCCCGCGAAAAACGTGCGTTTAATTGGGAGAATCCCATGCCAATTGTGCTATAATTTTTGTATCTATCGTGAATGAGTGTTGGTGAAAATGTATGGTCATTCGTGAACGTTACATCACTGCTGAAGAATTTGAGATATTGGCACGTTCTCCTGAATATTTTGAGATTTAATTCCCCTTTGCACTGCTTCTTGCTTTCCACTATCCTGATACATAATTTAAAGTTGGCATTTTGGGGGATATTGCCCATATCCCTATATTCATTGCATGATGCTGAAAGGCTCATTTTGGCATGGAATTGATGCTCATAGTGCGGGTACTGCTGCGCCGTTGGTGGCTCATCGTGATTCCAGTGGCGATAGCGGCGGTTATCGCTGTGCCGCAGTTGCTCCGGCAGGAAACAACCGTGGCGGCGGGCGGTTTTGCGACGACATTTAAATACAGTGCCGCGCAGCAGTTAAATCTGCCGCAGCGCGATGGTGATTATCAGGATGTATGGTTAGCATCAGAATTTGTGGTGAATGCCTTCACCGATTGGATTCGTAGCAGCACGTTTCGTAACGAATTAAGCGCATTGATGGGCGATGAGGTTGATTTAAGTTTGTTGGGCATCGCTGCCGATAATGATCGCAGCATCGGTGTTGTACAAATGAGTTATCGTGATGCCGATGTGTTGACAAAAACTGCTGCCGCCGCCATTGAAGTGCTGCAAACGCGCAACCAAGCCTATTTTCCACATTTAGGCGGCGAACCCGCACAAGTAACATTAGTGGATGCCCCCGTAATTGTGCCAAATCCACCGCCGCTGACCAATCGTTTCGCGCCGATTTTACAATTGGGCGTGGCATTAATCGCAGGCATTGGGTTGGCATTCTTAGCTGAATATTTTGACCCGACTTTACGCCGCAGCGAAGACCTTGAAGCGCAAGGATTCATCGTGTTAGCCAGTGTGCCGGAGAAATAATGATGAAAACAAATCAGCAATTCAGCATGTCAGCGTTTTATGGGCTGTTTTCCAAAATAAGGTATTTTTTACTCAGCACTCAGCACTCAGCACTCAGCACTTGGGATAGCAGACTCAAGAAATCGCTGCTATTGGCGGTGGTTATATCACTATGTTGTATTCCTCCCCTCCTTGCCCAGACCGATAGCACTGGTTATATCTGGCAAGCCGCCAACCTTGCCTTGCGCTATCCGTCCAATTGGGCTGACCCACAAACAGCCGAACAGGAGACTGAGCAAGTGTTATTGCTTTCATCTGTTGCCGAAGCCACGCCTGATAATCCGCCGGATGATGCCCCATTTTTACTCTTAAAACGCATCCCGCTTACGGCAGATTTGCCAGATTTATATGATGTACTGCGCGATGAACTGGCAAATTTTAATATCACGCCAATAGCGCCGCTGCCTGCCAATTGGTTCAATACCCAAGCAACAGAAATCATCGGTACAAATGCCAACCAAACGCAATTTGGCACCGCCCGCATCGTACTACCGTCCGATGACCCGGCGCTCTTGCTCATAATCGGGCGTGCGCCGTATGAGCAACGCGAGGCTCTGCGAACCCAATTTCATCTGACTGCCAACAGCCTAACACGCGGGCAAAATATCACTGCGCCTGAGCCAGCCTATGGTGTGCTGTGGCAAACACAAAGTTTGATGAGCGATGGTCCAAATGCCTTCGCCAATGTGAGCAGTATAGCGTCCGGCGCTAACGACACATTTTGGATTGTAGATGGGTTTGCGGGTGCTATTCAATTTGATATGCAGACAGGCAGCCGATTAGCCGCTTATCCTTTTAGAACACCCGCCCGCCCTACAGCGATAGCTATTGCCCCAGATGGAACACCCTATGTCGCCGATTTACTGTGCCGCTGTATCCTGCGCTGGCGAGATGAAAAATGGGAAAGCATCAGCGATGCCTATGTACCAGATGCCCCCTATAGTTTGACAATCGCACCCAATGGCACACTGTATGCCACCGATGTAGATGCCAATGGGATGGTTTTTATTCGGGCAGTCACGGCTGAAGGCGAATCACAGTTACTTTTTGAAACACCCCTACGCGAGCAACCCCTTTTAACAACAGACCTTAGTGGGCGCGTCTTGGTCTTGACGACACAAGGTGATGTTTTGGGGTTGGAAGGGGCTGGTTTTACGTCGTTATATGCATTGCAACTGACGACAGGCAGCAATCGCTTTACAGGTTTGACGACGGATGCTGCGGGGCGTTTGGTCATCGCTACCGAGCGCAGTGGTATCATTATCATCAATGCCGATGGTACAGAAACCACCCGGATTGTTCCGCCCACTGCTGCGCCATTTCCACCACTGGCATTACGTGGTCTCGTCATCGGGACAGATGGCACACTCTATACTGCCGAAGGCGAAAACGGCGTTAGTTTGTTGCGAGCCTTGAGCCAGAAGGTGCTGCCGGGGCGCACAGGTACTGAATTTTTACAACCAGCACAACCTGCCGTTGGCAGCTTCGATAATGACCTGCGACAACAAGTTTGGTTTTTTGAGGCGGAGCGCGGCGCAATTGTTGATATTACCACGTTTGCCCGCCAAGATGCTTTTAATCTCGATTTGGCACTGCGGTTGTTAGAACCAGATGGTGATGAAGTAGCATTTGTAGATAACATGGAACCCTCTCCAGACCGTTTTCTCATGAGTATGAGTAATCCCCTGCTCTATAATTTTGAACTGGAAGAAACAGGTCTCTATACGGTTATCATTGAACGAATCATTGGCACAGGAGCTTATGATTTAAGTGTGGCTCTTCAGCAAACCATTGAGTTAGCCGAAGCTGCGCCAACCAGCATGACCGGGCAATTATCCGATGCTGTGCCATTACAACGGTTCGCCTTTCAGGGGCGCGGCGGGCAAACGCTAACCATAACGCTCACTACTGACTCGCCGCAACTTGACCCCGTATTATTCCTGCGCGATTCAGATGGCGAGATTGTGGCACAGAATGATAATGCCCTAGACCAAACACTGCGTCAAAACGCCCAAATCGTCGAAATTGAACTGCCGCAGAATGGCATCTATGTGATTGAAGCCACTCGTTTTCGCGGATTCGGGCAATATCAGTTAGAAATACAACCCAACGAATAATGGATACGATACAGGGGAAAGCATTCTTATGAAGCGGCGCGTGACCATCCTTGAACAAACCGAAGTGTTTAAACAGGCAGTATTTCGCATTCAGGCGGCACGGCTGTCTTATGAAAAATATGATGGCACCATGAGCGATGAAATTACCCGCCTCAGCTTAGAACGGGGCGATTCGGTGGCAGCCGTGGTGCATGTTACCCAAGAGAATCTTCTCATTTTCACTGAACAATTTCGTTATCCTACCGTCAGCAAAGGTCCCGGTTGGCTGTTGGAAATCCCTGCTGGCATGATTGATGGTAACGAAATGCCAGAAGCGGCGATGCGGCGCGAATTGGAAGAAGAAATCGGCTATACCGTCAAAAAATTGCACCCCATTCATACCTTTTATCTGAGTCCCGGCGGCACATCGGAACGCATTCATCTATTTTATGCCGCCGTATCGCTCTCAGATAGCACAGGCAGCGGCGGCGGGATTGCTGGCGAAGGCGAAAATATTCGTATTGTCGGCTTAAGTGTGCAAACGGCGTTGGCAAAAATGGCGGCAGGCGAAATCCATGATGCCAAGACGTTGATTGGGTTGCTGTGGTTGCAAGCGAATCGCCAAACATTGTAAAAATTAATTTCCATAAAAATTAGACGGCGCTTGCCCTACGGTGTAATTTTCCATGCTATATTGCCAACAAGTGTTGTGCAATTTGTCACAAATTATCTAACAACCCATAGGAAGAAAGCCTTATGATAAAAAAATATCTTGTTTTTCTGCTGGTATGTTTAGGGGTGATACCTAGCTTATCCGCACAAACAAACCGCGACACAATCACGGCTGAAAATGGCAGTACCATGACCGAAATCATGCGTTTGGGGCGCGGCACAGTGGATAGCCTAGCCTTCTCACCGGATGGCAAGACCATTGCGGTTGCCAGTTCTGCCGGCACATGGCTTTATTCTGCTGATGCCTTGGATACTGCCGAAGACCCACTGGTCATTGCAGGGGCTTCGGCGGCGACCACCCTTGCTTTCTCGCCCGATGGCAAGCTGTTGGCAACAGGCGAACAGGAAGCTGTGCGCGTTTGGAATCTGGCTGACCAGAAAGAGGTCTTTAGTTTCGAGAGTTATTATTGGGTGGAAAGTCTCGCTTTTAGCCCGGATAGCAAAATACTGGCAGTGGGCGAAAGCGATTATGTTATCCGCCTATGGGACATGGAAGACGGCACGCAAATTCGCGCTCAAGAAGGGCATACCAGCACGATTTATGATTTGGCGTTTACTGCTGATGGCACAGTCTTGGCATCTACTGGTGCTGATGGTTCCATCCGTTTGTGGGATATGAGCGATGGTTCCGAAGTCACTACTATCGAAGCCGCCTATGATTATATCAATTCAGTCGCATTCAGCCCCGATGGTAAAGTGCTTGTATCTGCCAGCGATGATGATTCTATCCACTTGTGGGATACCAAGACGGGTTCTGAGATTTTGGCAATTACTGAATTCCAAGATACCGAAGGCAAAGACCTGAGTTATACCGAAAATATGAACACTGTTGACTTCACGCCCGATGGCAAAGCCTTTGCAGTGGGCAGCGATGATGACCATGTGCGTATTTACGATTTAGAAGGCGAACAATTGGCGATTATCAACACCGAATACGATGTTGAAAGTCTGGCATATTCGCCCGATGGCAAGCGTATTGCCACCATTGGTTACGATACATTCGTTGGTTTATGGGATGCTACCAGCGGCGAAAAAATCGCTGAAGCAGTGGGGCATACTGATGATTTTGGCGCTGTCATGTTCGCGCCGGATAGCACCGCCCTGATAATCGGCAATTCCGATGGTAATGCTTGGCTGTGGGATACTACCGCTGGGCAAGTCTTTAATCAACTGCCAAAAATCAGCAATGAACTGAGCTATAGCAACCAAAACACGACTGGATTGGTCTACGCACCTGATGGCAGTTATGTCGCATTTGTGGATGGCTTTGGCGTGCAAATTTGGGAACCTGATTTTAGTGCTGAACGCATGACCTTAGAAGCGGATGGCTTGTCCAGCAGTTTAGCCATTAGCCCCGATAGCACCCTGCTGGCATATGTGGGCAGCGAAGGCGTGTTTGTGTTTGAGGTGGCATCAGGCGAGTTATTAAGTCATCTCACGGCACATACCGATTGGGTGGAAACCGTCGCTTGGAGTCCTGACCAAACGATGCTTGCCACAGGTGGGTATGATGGCACGGTGCGCGTTTGGGCAATTGGCGAATAAACGCTGTTAATTCGGCTATTTTTCATGGGGCGAGTTTCGCACTCGCCCTGCCACATTGCATAATATGGATACAAAATTTATAGGACAAATTTTATGGCACAACCACAAACCCCTAGTTTTGCCCGCCGCATGTTAAGCGCCGGTGGTACAGCGGTCAAATTCAGTTGGAACGGCATCAAATTTTTGCCATGGTTGCCCACACTGGTTATATTGGTGCTGTTGTTATTTGCTATCCCCATCTTATTATCGTATTCGGCGCTGACCCGCGAGACGATTGTTGCCGAAGTAATTATGAGTCCGATGCAAAGCGATGATAAAGGCACCTATATCGAAATTGAGTTTACGCCCTATCAACTGAAATCAGCGTGGGAAACCGCCATCAGCGGTGATGCGTCACCTTCGGACATTGCGCCCGGCAGCACACTCGAATATAAAGTCTATGGTGATACTGTCGCCATTCGCGGTCCCTTGATTGCCTTGCATCAAGGCTGGCGCATTTTGAATTTTGATAACATCTTTAAATTGGCGCTGATAGAGGGCGAGTATCGTGTCCCTAATGCCAATCGTAATGCAGAAGGCTCTGAATTCCCGATTAATGGGGGTTTTGATGAATTCTGGTGGAATGTCAACGCACAAGAAGCGACCTTCCCGTATAACACGCTCATCAAACGAGTGACTTTCAGCGGCGATGAAGAACCCGGTTTTGTGGGGGCATTTCGTAAACGCTATCACATTGTTATCACATCCAATTCAATCACTTGGAATTTTATTGAGAATGTATCGGGATGATTGACATCCCCAAAAAATCGTTTTATGCTGTCCAATAGTATATCCGCCGTCTATCTTCAGGAGGTGCAATAAATGTCAGTCTTTACCCCTATCCTCCCTATCGGACAGTTCAGCACCCCCAGCGAATAACACCATCTTTGGTGTTTTGCTGCTGATAATACGCTGAACGGCTGCCGCCGCAACAGAGCTTTCTGTTCGCGTCTTTTGTGATTCTCGGCGATATTTCTCAGGAGCAGTGTTTTCTTGTTCTCTCTAAAAAAGTGGGACGCTTATCGTCTCTATCTGATGATGTCCGGCGCGACTTCGTTTTTCTTCGCGTTGATTTTCACCGTCAACATGATTTATCAAGCAACCACTGTGGGCTTGAATCCGTTGCAATTGGTTCTCGTCGGCACACTCTTAGAAATCGTGTGCTTTACCTTCGAGATTCCCACCGGGGTTGTTGCGGATGTTTACAGCCGTCGCTTGTCCGTGATTATCGGTTTTTTTCTCATTAGCATTGGCTTCATGATTGAAGGGCTGTTCCCGGTGTTTAGCGCGGTACTGTTGGCGCAAGTGGCATGGGGCATTGGGGCAACCTTCCATAGTGGCGCAATGGACGCTTGGCTAGTGGACGAAGTAGGCGATAGTCGTGCCGCCCAAGCCTTTTTACGCGCTTCGCAAGTGGGGCAACTCTGCGGCATTGTCGGCGTGATTGCCAGCGTCGGGTTAGCCACATGGAATATCCAACTGCCGATTGTGCTGGCGGGTGTATTGTTTTTCGCTATGGGGATTTGGCTGATTTTAGTCATGCCCGAAAATGGCTTTCAGCCCGTCCCCCGCACAGACCGCAACTCATGGCGTAGTTTGTTCAAAACCTTTGGCGAAGGCGTAACGCTCGTGCGTGGGCGTTATATTTTGCTGTTGATTCTGGCGATTAGCGCGGTTTCCGGCATGTTCAGCGAAGGCTTTGACCGCTTGTGGACAGCGCATATATTAGAAAATATCACCCTACCAAACATTGGTAATTTTGAACCCGTGATTTGGTTCGGATTCATCAACATCAGCGGCGCATTGGTCGCTTTAATCAGCATGGAAGTCATTCGGCGGCGCGTGAATACCGAAAAAAGTGCGGCTGTTTCGCAGGCGCTAACGTTGATTTATGCGTTATTGATTGTGGCACTAGTCAGTTTTGCTATCGCTCAATCTTTCCCGCAAGCGGTGGTCGCATTGTGGGCGATTGGGGTATTACGCAATGCCATTCATCCGTTGGAAAATGCATGGACAAATATGTTTGTCGAATCGCAGGTGCGAGCAACAGTACTTTCGATGCGGGCGCAATTGAACGCTTTTGGGCAAATCGGCGGTGGTCCGGTTGTAGGCTACATTGGCACTATCGCATCGCTGCGGGTGGCACTCAGTTTCTCGGCATTGCTGCTGATTCCGGCACTGCCCTTATTCGCTCGATCACGCGCAAAACAATCGTTCGAAGTGATGGCAACAGAATAAGACCTGCGATGGAGGGTCGCCAAACCCTCCACTCACTGCCACAATCAGGGCAATGCTGATTTTTTGGCGACATCTTTTTCTTGGAGAGTCTTTTCGACTTTTGCCATCGGTTCGCCATCCAAAAGTTGTTTGGTCGTCTCATGGAAATCTGCCCCAAGTTCAGGGGATGCCCCGCCGACTTGCTGGAACATCTGCCCAACTTGGCGGCTATCACCGGATTCTAAAACCGATAACATTTCATTAGGCGACATTTTTGAATAATCGCGGGCGGGTGCTTGCAAGGCAATCCGATTAATGATGCGGCTGAGTTGGGAACTACCACAGTTTGAGCAAGCGCGTTCCGCCTGATCATAGGCTTGATAGGTCTTATAGAATAACGTAAATTCCTGACCGCAATTTTTACAGCGAAAATCATACGCAGGCATCCCAATTACTCCTATTGCCAAACCATTGATGACTTATTTTTTTATCGGCACAAACCGCATGTATTTTCGTCCATCGCGGGCTTTTTGCAATTCCGTTTGGGGCGCATTGGGAGTGACACCCCGGAACATGCGCGAAAACGAGTCCGGCGGCATCGCTAAATATTTCTGGAAAAGTGTCTCGATTTCTGCTGGGTCGGTAATCGGCGTGCCGCGTGCTGCCACATCTTGCCCTTTGACATTGAGCATCACTTGGGGCTGTGCCAATGTATTGCGATACCAATTGCTCGGATTTTTGTCAGTCAACGCGATTAAATCTTCCCCATCGCGCAAATACGCAATTGGCGTGGAATAGGCTTTGCCAGTTTTGCGCCCTTTAACGGTGATGACCATCACAAAATCGCTCATCGCCCCCATCATATTGCGCCGCAGCATAAACGCTTGGAAGCGCATCATCACTTTGGCAATGGCGGGCATTTTCAGCGCGGGTTGTTGGGTTTCTGCCATGACAGAAGCTCCTGATAACAGCATAATAGTTCGAACATGATTGAATAGCATTATTCTAAATCTTGGAAGTGTGTAACAGATGAGAAATCGGACACCGCTATTTATCTGGATAGGCATCATCAGTGTTTTATTGGGCGCATTTTTCATGCGGGTTGCGAATATCAGTACAATGCCACCGGGCTATGCCTATGATGGCGCAAGTTATATGGCAGATGCACTGCGAATTATGAAAGGCATTGCGTATCCGTTGTATTTTGATGCCCGCCCCGAACCCTTGTATCGCTTTTTGCTGGCGGCATGGTTCGCGGTTGTGCAACCATCATTTTTTACAGGCTTTGTGTTGCAGGCATTTATTGGTCTCATCGGCGTGGCATTAGCATATCGTGCCGGATTGGAATTTCTGCACAAAGCACATTATCGGCACGCCGGGGCGCTGCTCATTGCCGGAGCATTGGCAGCTACGATGCCGCATTTGTTCTTCAGCCGTGCCACCTATCGCGCTAGTTTGTTGATTCCTGCCATATTGTTGGCATGGATTTTGCTGCTACGGGCAGCGCGGTCACGGCATACTCGTACTTGGGTTTTTGCCGGGGCAAGCACCGCCTTTGCTATCCATACCTATATTGCTGGACTGATGACATTGCCTTGGTTGGCGGCGTTTTGGTTGCATCAAACAATCATTCAGCCACAACGGCGCCCGGCATGGCGATTACGCTTCACGCTAGTGCTTAGTGCGGGCATGGTGATTTTGCCCTGGGTGCTGTTGGTTGTGTTCGTACCAAATCTATTTTCGCGTGTCTCAGACGCGAGTGCCTTCGTAGCCAGCAAACCGCTGCTAGAACGACTCATCACTGGGATTCCCGTGATGCTAGAGGCGCTCATTGTGGGCAACGATAGCGTGATGTTGTTTAATCTGCCAAACACGCCGCCTTTGAACGCGCTGCTGATGCTGCTGGCAGCAATTGGATTATGCGTTGCGGTATGGCGTTGGCGAAAAATCGAATATTGGCTTGTTGTTAGCGGATTAGGCTTATTCACGCTGCCTGCGCTGCTCTCCAACGATGCCAATAGTTCGATTCGATTGATTGGCACAGTACCATTTTTGTGTTTGCTGGCGGGGCTTGGCAACAATTTTATGGTGTCGTTATTCGCCTCTCTCCCCCTCTCTGCACAGCGGGGGGTGGGGTCGAAATTATCTCCAAAAAATCAAACATGGGGATTTGTCTTATCGTTATCACTTGCACTTGTTTCAATGTTCGCCACTCATCAGGCGTACCAAACATTTTTTAGCACCCTCGCCAATTATGAGCCACCGACTTCAGAAGATAGGATTCCAGCAAGTTATACGATAGCGTATGTCGAGGCGTTAAATTATATGACACGGGTGACAGAGCCAACGTATGTACCACTCCCGGCTGTGAATACCGAGATGGCGTATTTCGTGCTGCAACATACCGCCTATACGACCGTGACGACATGGGCGCGGTCTGGCTTGAGTGAACTCCCCGCCGGACAAATTTTTTACCCGGAATATGGTTACTTTCATCTGGTATTCACGCCCCAAGAATCACTGCAAGTCTTGTTGCTGCCCGCCGAAAAAACTATTGTCATTTTGCCGCCGATGAAGATCGAGCGACCCGAAGGCGCGAATGTAACGCTCATTCATCATCCTGAATATGACTGGGTGATTGGGCGGACTGCCCCGCACCTCGCCGAAAAATTACCGGAACGGTTTCTACCCGATTTAATCCCTACCTTTGGCAACGGCTTAGAATTGATTACGCCACCGCAAAATTTATCGCTTGCACCAGATAGCATCATCACCCAAGTCGTTGAATGGCGCGTGACTGCGCCACAGCCCGCCGATGTGGTCAGCGTCTTGCAAGTTCTGGATACAAATTACAACGCGATTGCCAGCCACGAACATCGCATCTTGCCGCATTTATACCCATCTCCGTTATGGCAAGCGGGTGACATCATCCCCGATTCACACGCGCTGACATTGCCCGAAGCGATTCCTGATAATCTTTATCGTCTCGCCGCCGGGATTTATATCATCCCGTATCAAGATAGACCGTTAGTGGTGAGCAACTCCGGCGGATTGAATTACTTGGAGCATTTGTGGTTATGGGGTGTGGGACGCATTTCGCAACACACACCTGAAACATTGCCCGACTCAGTGAACCGATTGGAGGCAACGATTGGTGAAGTGATTCACTTGTTGGGTTATACATTAGAACAAGCAGATTTGAATTGGTCGCTGAATCTGTATTGGCAAACGGACAGTTTGCTCGAACAAGATTGGGTTATCTTCGTTCATGCGCTCGATGCTGAAAACACACTCATTGCCCAACGGGATGAAATCCCCAATGGCGGAGATACGCCTACATGGTCTTGGCTACCGGGGCAAATTGTCCGAACACATCATTCACTCCAATTGCCTCTTGTACCTGAGATGCTCAACGTTGGCATGTATCACCCACTGACATATGAGCGACTGCCCATCACCTTAAACGGCGCAAAAGTGCCAGAAAATGTGCTGACGATTTGGCAGCGATAAGATTATGGGATGCTAATGGTGGCAATGGGCAATAAATCGCCCGTTTGATTTTGGGTTGTGCCGGAAAGCCGTTCTAATGTTTGCCAATCATAAATCGTCAAATAAACCTGATATTCGCTCGGTGGCACATTCGCCAGCGATAAAGTCACAGTTTGGCAGCTAAAGTCATAGGCTGGCAGTCCCGTATCGGTTTGTGCCAAAACTTGATTGTCAGCATCTAGCACGTATAGCCCATACGAATAGGTATTTGCGGGAACAGTGTCGCCAATTGCCCAACTCATCACGAATGCTGCCAATTCGGTGTTTTGATTCAGAATTTCAGCCGAATCTAATGCCATCCCGGCAGGGTATTCAGCAATATTTTGACCAGAAGGCTTACAGCACGACGGATAACGCGAATATTCGTCTAAGCGCAAATCCGTCGCTTCAAACACGGTGCTGCAAAACGTGAGTTCTTCCCGTGCCAGCATTTCAAACGCGGCACGATGAAAATCCGGCGGATGCGTTTCATACGCGAACCAAACGCGGTTTGATTGGGCAGTATAATCGCGCAAAGTTTGGGTGAATTCCGTTGCATTATCGCCCGGTAGTTGCGTTAGCATCGTGCGCGGAATGCCCCAAGCGCCCGTGTAGTAATGAAATGCGCCCGCCACCGCCCAATCGCCAATCGGTGAATCCAGCAGCACAATATCATTGTGGCGTAATTCCGGTTCAATCGTGTGGAGCGCATCATACAGTGGCAAATTCGGGCGAAAAATATTCACAAAATCCTGCCGGAACATGCGATTCTGGAAATCTAGCGAAAATAGCATGTGATGAGCAGCAAGTCCCCACCATACAAATAGCAAAATTATCGCAAAGAGTCGCCCATTTCTTCGTTGCCATATCCACACTATTGCCCATCCCGCAATTAACGCGGCAAACCCCCATAACACAATGATATAGCGCAGATGTGCCAGCACCGCCAACCATGCGTTAATCGCCAGTGCTAGCATGAGGATAACGGCGAATGACCATGCTACGAAGCGTACAAAAGAGTTTCGCCATGCTACGACGATTCCCAAAATCATCAGCAGCACAAACGGCAAAAAGCCATTGGTTAAGCCATCTATCAGCAACAATAATGCTGCGCCATTATCCAACACATTGTAGCGTTCACCGCCGCTGGCAATTTGGACTGCCGTGAAAAATACGAGCAACCAAGGGATAAACAGCACCGCACCACCCACCGCATAGCCAATGATTTGCCACCACAAGCGGTTTTTACGCACGAACAGCAGATGATAACTGCCCAATGCCACTGCCACCAACGCCGCGAAATAATGCGAATAAAGCAAGCCCAATACGCTAAAGGCAAATAATAGCGGCACAATTTTGTTCGGTTTGCCATTTATCAAACGCCAGTACAACGCCGGACACATGATGCCAAATAAGGCATACAACATATACGGGCGCAACGCGGTCATAAAATCGAGAAAAAACGCCGAGCCGCATAAAAAACACAATGCGCCCAAGCCAACCATGCGCCTATCTGCCCACGCGCCAAACCGATAGACCCACGCCAAAGCTAGCATTCCAGTGAAAAAGGGGAATAAACGCAGAGCAAATTGTGACCCGCCAAAAATATCATTCCAGATATTTAAAATCAGGTAAAACGCTGGAGGATGCCAAGGGTCGCCACTGGCATTTTGCCACACTTGCGCCAATGAAATGGGGCTGTAAACGCCTGTTCCAGCAATCTGAACAGACCAATGCTCATCCCACCACAACAAATCACGGCTCATGCTGTGCGACGCCAAAAACGCGGCAAATAACAATGCCACCACAATCAGCAGATGATAAGACAGTTGAAAGGGCGGATTTTTCGGCATGTGGAATAATCATTCGGCGATAAGCGAATAGAGTAAGACATTATTTGGCGCGGATATATGCCTGTCAATAGGTGAACCTATCGCTGCAAAATAGGCACAGCTATGGCAGAATGAATCGCAGGATTTACATGATACGGTCTTGGGATGATGAAACACTATTTTGGATTGTGGTTAGTGTTAGCGGCATACGGAGTGATTGCGGGTTTATTTGCGCTTCGCACGCCCGCATGGCAAGCCCCAGATGAACCCGCGCACTATAACTATATTGCTCAAGTAGCCAGCGGTACGCTGATTCCGGTGATTGCGCCCGGTGATTGGGATAATGAGTATCTCGAAACACTTAAGCGTGAACGTTTTCATCCTGATTTGCTCGATAATTTAGCGACGGTGCGCTACGAAAATCACCAACCGCCATTGTATTATTGGTTAGCAACCCCCATTTTTTGGCTCACCAATGGCAGCCTTACGGCAATTCGATTGTATTCGCTCTTGTGGGGACTTGTCACCATTTTTATGGCATGGCGCATTACAAAATTGGTGTTTCCAGAATTTCCCCATTTGGCACTTGCAGCGGCGGCATTCGTGGCGTTTTTGCCGCAGCATGTCGCCATTTTAGCATCCGTCAATAACGATGCCTTAGCAGGGGCGCTCATTGCCACTACGCTCTATTTCACCCTGCGCTATGTACGCGGCGATGCCATTAAACCGCTGTTATTAGGGATACTGATAGGGCTGATTTTTATCACCAAAACAACAGGCTATTTTATGGCTGGTGTCGTGCTGTTGGCGTTGTTCCTGCGGCAGTTCAATCAGGCTAAAAAAATCCCGTTTCGGGCGCTCATCGAATTTGGCATCCCGGCAGGCATTTTCGCTTTGTTCTGGTGGGGACGGAATATTTTAGTATATGGTTTCCCTGATTTTTTGGGCTTGCGGGCGCACGACGCGATAGTGATTGGGCAATTACGCACCGCTGATTACATCGCTCAAATAGGACAAAGTGCTTATTGGGAGCAATTTTTCACGACAACGTTCAACAGCTTTTGGGGGCAATTCGGTTGGATGGGTGTGCCGATGTACGATGTACCCACTCAAGGTGCAAATATTTTAT
>JALHOR010000034.1:17409-28612 GCA_022842885.1 Anaerolineae bacterium | reverse complement strand
GGGGCTGATGATAGTGGCATTTTTGGGGTTGCTGCTAGAGTTTGTTTTTAACGACCTTATCCCCCAACCCCCTGCTCATACTGACCTCACCCCCCATCCCCCTCTCCATAGATGGAGAGGGGGAGTGAACACCCCTCCCTTTGTTAGGGGAGGGGCAGGGGTGGGGTTTCTTCTTATCATGGTTTTATTGCTGACAGTGCTGATGTTTGTATACTATAATAGCGTGTTTGTGCAGTTTCAGGGGCGTTATTTGTTCACTGGACTAATCCCACTGGTGGTTTACAGCGTATATGGCTTAGATGCATGGCGGTGTTTATTTTTGGCACGCTTTCTATGGGCAAAACACATCATCTTGTTACCCATGTTCTTGCTGGCACTGCTGGATATTTATCTCATTTGGCGCGTGATTCCGGGGGCGCTGAGTTATGCCTAAATATCATGTGTTTCTTTCGCCGCATTATGATGATGCCGTGTATAGCTGCGGCGGCACGATTCATCGCTTGACGGATGCTTTTCAGGAAGTCATCATCAATACGGTGATGGGCGGCGACATTCCCCAACCACTGCCGAATACGCCCATAGTGCAAGAACTTCATGCCCGCTGGCAAGCTGGAATAAATCCGGTTGCAGTTCGGCAAGCAGAGGATGAAGCTGCCACTACACGGTTGGTTGCCCGCCGCTGGTTGAACGATGTGCCGGATTGTATTTATCGCACCGATGCTGATGGACGCCCCCTTTATCCTGATGGGGATGCCATTTTTGGCGATATTCATCCCGCTGACCCGGTATTAAAAATCATTACAGCGGTCAAAGACCCGCTATGGCACAACAATGTCCATACGGTCTATGCGCCGCTTGCCGCGGGCAATCACGTTGATCATCAATTGATGCGCTTATGGGCATTGGTAATTAAACGGGATGTGCCGCATGTAAAATTGCTGTTTTACGAAGATTTTCCCTATATTCGGGAGGCAGCGACAGTTCAACGCGCCTTGGCATTTTTCCAAGATAAACTCAAGCTCAAACCGAGGCGCGTTATTCTTTCAGAAGCCGACATGACCGCTAAAATCGAAGCGATGGCATTGTATCGCTCGCAAATTAGCACGTTTTGGGAGAGCGAAGCGGCGATTGCTACGGACGTGCGCCAGCAATATACGCGCCAAGATGGTACGCTGGCAGAAATCTTCTGGACAACTTAAGATTAAGTGATTCTTATTCCCATACGAGATTGGAAAAAATCATGGAATTCCAAGAAGTATTAGACTTGCTTCAGAGTCAAGATGCCAATGAGAGAGCGTATGCCGCGCAACTCTTAGGTAATCATGTAGATGCCCTCGATGATGAACAATACGACGCTGCCAAACAGGCACTCAACAACGCCCTGATAGACCCCAATCCAATGGTGTTGATGGCAGCGATGCAATCACTCGGACGCTTTAATCGCTCTGGATTGCCCCAGTTAGAAGCAACCGATGACAATGAAACAGAATTGGTGGCGATGGTGTGCCAAGTGTGTGGCAAGCCGGAAATGTTGGCAGATGCTGCCACTTGTGAATATAGCAACTGCCCATACAAATAAACATTATGCCATCCAAGGCGGCGGCAATGGCGGTGGGGGAAGTGGATTCAGCAGATGATTCAGGAAAGGTGCTAACCAATACAGCACTAATCCGGCAATCACCAACACTGCAACGAGTGTCATGATACCCCGGTATATTGGACGTTGTGCCGGGGGAATACTAGCCGTTTCCTGTAAATCATCGTCCCAATCCGCCGAGTCACCCTCATCGGTATACTCGGTTGGATACCATTCGCTATCGCTATTGCTGGTTTCGTTATGTTCAATGTCATATGAAAAATCTGCTTCAGAAGATGCTTCAAAAAAGCCCGCTTCATCGAAGGGGGTATCGGTATAGGTGTCTGAGTGAGGGTCGTTGTACCAATTGGGCGTGTGTGTCATAGCTCACATTATAACAAAAAAATCATTAAATTTTCCCTCCGTGTTCTCAATGTTATGTGTGGTTGAATGTGCCTTTATGCGATATGTCGTTTGTGTCCTCCTCTTGATGATAGGCTTCTGGTTGCGTGTTGCATTGCATGACGCACACGGGTTGGAAGGCGATGATGGCGTCACGATTCATCTGCTGCCGATTGAAACCGGTGCGTTGATAGAAGGCTTACGAAAACAAGAATTGGATGTGCATCCCCCGCTGTATTTCGTAACGCTGCAAACTTGGACGCGGCTGGCTGGCGACAGCCTCTTATCATTGCGCTTGCTGAATATTTTGGCAGATATGCTCACGGGCGCATTATTATTGCGTTTGGTTGGGCGCGTCTCACACCTGAAAGTTGCTTGGACAGCGGGATTGTTATGGCTGTGTGCGCCGCTGGTGCTGTTTACACTGTTTCCTATTCGCATGTATCCGCTGCTGGGTTTGTGGGTCATGGGCGGCGCGGTGTGTGTGACGGAGATAATTTATAAATCGCCAATTTCTATACAAAACCTCACCCCCCAACCCCCTCTCCACTTCGTAGAGAGGGGGGGCAAGAAGTTGTTTCTTTTTCGATGGACGCTTTTTTTTCTCTGCACGCTGGCGGCGCTGTATACGCATATTTTCGGCGTGTTGGCAGTTGTCACATATGCGCTCACCTTTTTTGTCGCAGGATTGCGCCGGATGGTGGGCTGGCGCACCGTGATGATAGCGTGGGGAAGCATCGGTGTGGCGGGCATCGTATTTTTGCCGTTTGGCTTGCCGATGCTAGAACGCTTCGCTAGCGGCGGCGCACTCGGCGCACAGGCTTCGGTATCCCCCGCCAATGTTTGGGAAATTCCGGGACAATTAATATTGGTGATGCTTTCACACCGTATTGTCACCGATTCAGGGCTTGGCACAGCCATTTTTGTGATGCTCATAATTGCCAGTGGGAATGCTGTTTGGCGGGGTTTGCTACGCCCAACTGCCGCTAAATCTCATCATGTTCATTTTCAAAACCACCGTTTTGCAGCGCCTCCAAGCGTGATGATATTTATCCTCACTTGGGGCATGATTGGCGGCGCGATGGTGCTAGCGATGGTTGCTGATATTTATCGTCCACGTTATGTCGCGCCATTTGTGCCGCTGTTACTCGCCACCATCAGTTTGTTACTCTGGCAAATTCGCTGGCATGTGATGCGAACTGCGATATTGATAGGGTTGGTGGTTATCAGTGGTGCCGGCAGCCTGCATAATCTTGGCAGTAGTGCTTATGACGATTGGCGTGCTGCCGCCCAATTTTTAGAAAAGATGGCGCGTCCGGGCGACAAAATTGTCATCATTCCAGCATGGGGCGCAAAAGCCTTTGGCTATCATTATCAGGGCGATGTGCCAATTGCGGCAATCTTACCGGGAGTGACGGCGGATGTGGATTTAGACCCTATCTTGAGTGATGCCACTAGCGGGTATGACCGGGTGTGGTTCGTGCGCTATCAAGTAGATATTTCTGACCCCGCGAACCGCGCTGACAATTGGTTTCGGGAACGCGCCATCACCATGACTGAAGTTTACCCAACAGGCGTACAAATCAAAGGCTATGATTTTACGCCAACTGTAAGCACACTCCCGGCTGACGTACGCAAATTGGATGCTAATTTTGAAAACATTATCCAACTTCGGGGAATAGACATGCCTATCACACAGGGCAGCGGACGAGACACGCGCTTGCATCCCCCTTCTAATTGGATTCATCTGACGCTCTATTGGGAAAAATTGCAAGCACACCCAGATTTAGCCTTACGGATTCGCCTGACAGATGTGATTGGCAATACATGGGCTGCGCCGCTGGAACGCGATAATGATTTGTTGCGGCGGCAGCCATTGGCAACATGGACACTCAACACGCTTTATGCATTTTCGCTGGATTTGAATATGAATCCGGTCATTCCGCCCGGTGATTATTATATTGAAGTGATGGTTTTAGATGCTGTTACCGGAACACCACTGCGAACCACGGGCAGCGATGCCGGCGAATTTTGGGCGATTGCAGGTCAATTTACTGTAACTGCCGGAGGCTAATGCTCCGGCAGCCGCCAAAATGCTTTAGAGTGCGCCGTAAAATGTGCTTGTCATTGAGTAAGCACCAATCGCGTAAACCCCGGCGATGATGCCCGTTAGCACACCTAAAGGCAGTGCCAAACCACCTTTGCGCCCTTGTTTGCGCGTCATCCCCCCGGCGACCATCGGGAAAATCGCCATGGCAATATGCATGATGAATGTCCCAAAGCCCCTGTCATCGAAACCGGGAATCGGGAATTGTGCGCCTGCCGCATTCCGCAGTAGGTCAATCGCACACATTGCCATCACCGCAAAGATAAGATACTGCGGCGTATCATTTTTTTCCGGCGTCACAACGAGTTGGATAACACAGCAAAAAAAGATGACATAAATCATAATATCCCCTAACGAATTGGGGACAAGTAAGTTGGTAATCGTTTCCATCGAATAATTGCTCCTGTGATTATGTTGTCTTTCAGTTTTTATTATAATCATGATTTGTGGTTCTGGCACAGATGCGCCAAATCGTCCTGATGATTTTGGGGTGAACTTTAAGCCTGAGATATGATAGAGTGATTCTGATTGTTATTTAAATCATTGCGCTGGAAACACCATGACACAACTCCGTTGGCGTAAACAATTCTTGGCTTGGTGGGATCAACACGATACCGCGACGCAGGCGCTGCCCCGCTATATCTGGAAAGCCATTCAAAATTATCTACGCACTGGGTCAAAGCAGGCAGCCGCATTGGCGTATTATGCCATTTTTTCGATTTTTCCATTGGCACTGCTCTTAGCCGTGGCGGTGGGTGGCATCGTTGGACCCCAAGAAGCGCAAGAACAAATGCGAAATGGCTTAACGCTCTTTCTGCCTGAAGCTACCGTTGAATCCATTATTGAGGCGCTGGATGTGGCATTGGGCGAAACCAGTAACTTTGGGCTAGTGGCGTTAGTGGCGATTATTTGGGCGGCAACCGGATTATTTTCTAACATCACGACTTCGCTCGATACTATTTTTGAAGTTCCAGCCATGCGAAGCCTGTGGCGTGTGCGGCTGTTGGCACTGCTGATGGGACTCACCTTAGTCGTATTGGTAGCAGCATCATTCATCACATCAGGCGTATTACGCTTGCTGCTGGCGCTCTCTTTGGAAGTGAATATTTGGATTAGCATCGGCACGATATTTTTGCCGTTGGGCTTGGATATTGTGATTTTCGCGCTGCTATTCCGGTACATTCCAGCGCGACATGTACAATGGGACGCAGTGTGGCCCGCTGCTATGTTTGGCGCAGTCGGTTGGGAATTGGCAAAACGCGCCTTTGAGTGGTATCTCGCTAATTTGGCATCGTATTCGCTGATTTATGGCGGTATTGCGACGGGTATTGTGCTGCTCTTTTGGGCATATTTGATTGCGTCGTTATTTTTATTCAGCGCCGAACTTTGCGCCCGTTTGAACGAATGGCTCATCGAACAGCAGGCAATCGCCGCCGCAGAAGCAGAACTCCGCCGTATGGCACAGCATATCGAGATGATGACACAGCCGCCCACGCAACCCCTCCCCGCGCCGGAAGATATGCTGTTGGGAGAAGGAGGAATGCAGAAAGAAACATTGTTCCAATAATTCACACGACATAGTGATTAATTTGAAGGATAGATATTCTATAACAAGTAAATTTTCAATAAATAAATTCAAAGGCATACAAACCAATGGGTAAAATTATCACTATCACCCTACCAGATAACATTGCTGATAATCTGGTTCAGTACGCCCAACGGGCGAATACAACGTTAGAAGAACTCATGATTGTGGCAGCCGATAATTATCAAGCAGAACTCAATGATATAACGAAAGAGCTTGAACCATTGAGTCATTACACTGATGACGCTTTATGGGATGTTGTGAATCAACGACTGACCCCGACGCAAGATGTGCGTTTAGATGAATTGACACAACACATCAAAAATCGTGTTTCATTAACCACGTCCGAAGAAAATGAATATCAACAGCTTAACGATTTGCTGATGTCCCAAATGTTACAACGATCAGCAGCGTTGTTCCACCTCAAAAATCGAGGTTATGATGTGAGCAATTTTTTTCAGGGTATGCATGAATGACCCATATTCCAGCCAATATTCGTGAACAGGTGTTAGAAAGAGCCAATGGTTTCTGTGAGTATTGTTTTTCAAGTATTAAGATTTTAATTAAAATGGAAATAGATCATATTATTCCGGTAGTAGATGGTGGGGATACTCATCCAGAGAATCTCTGTTTGGCTTGTCATCATTGTAATAACTACAAACGAGGCTATACCGTTGCTTTTGATGCCCTGACAGGTGTTGAAGTGCCATTATTTAATCCGCGAACTCAAGAATGGTTGCTACATTTCGAGTGGAGTCAGGATAAAACTCGAATTCTTGGTCTCACTGCGATTGGCAGAGCAACTACGCAACGGTTGAAAATGAATCACCCTGCAATTGTGCGGGCAAGGCATATTTGGCTTAGAACCGGCTGGCTACCCCCTAACAAACACCCAGAGTAATTCTCACAGCCAAAACAGCACATCGTTTTCTTTGGCGGCACCTCTCAATGCCAATAATAGCGTAGGACAAAGCCATTTATCACCGTGAAAATTTTGATGGTATCATAGGGAGATAGGATGGATGGCTACAATCCTTTATGGCTAAGTGATGATTTGAAAGACAGAGTCGCTATGCTTACCAACATTTCCACACCTCACCAAGAGTTCATCGATTTTTTAATTCAAAAACTCTCGCCGCAAGAAATCATTGCTTTCCAAGCATCGCCGGAAGCACAGGAACGCACCCGAATATTGATTGAGCGCCAAAGTGCTGGCTTGCTTACCCAAGAAGAAATCGCTGAGATCGAACAGATTCGCCAATTTGAGCGACTGTTTGCATTGGTGAAAGCACGAGCATTGAAGGCACTGCAACAAGCATGAGCCGTATTTCAGAAGCCCTTCGTAAAATAGTACAACACAGAGCGAATTTTCGTTGCGAGTATTGTTTACTGCCGGACACAATGAGTTTGAATGGATTTCATATAGACCATATTATTGCCCTTAAACATCGTGGTCAGGATACATTCGATAATCTTGCATGGGCGTGTCCGCAGTGCAATATCAGTAAAGGTTCCGATATTGCTTCTTACAATCCTGAAACGCAAGAATTGCTACCCTTGTATAACCCTCGGTCTCAACATTGGGAAGATCATTTTGAAATGGTTGATGCCATCATTCTTGCTAAGACTTCGATAGGTCAAATTACCATTTGGCTGTTACAACTGAATAATCCTGAATTAGTGGATACCCGGCGTTTATTGATAGAACTTGGTCTTTGGTAATTTTTATTTTAACATAAAAAAAACGGCTCAATGAGAGCCGTTTTTGTCAGGAGATAACAATCTAATTCACCGTAGCATTCGTCAGGAATTTGCGGATGGCTTCGCTGGCAGAGGTATTGCGTAAATAAGCGATATGGTCGCCAGAAAACGGAATCGGTTGCATGTTGAAAGTTTCGACCAAATCATTATGTGGCGTCGTATTCGGCACAGCCAGCAAATCCAGCAGCGATGTACTCACGGGTGAACCGGGCAACACGGCTTGCATGACCATCACTGCCGGACGCAGCAATGCCACAGGTGCAGGAATAAAGGTGCGATGGGTGTTAAGAGCTTGGATGACCCGCTTCTCGATTTCTGCCAATGTCAGCGGTTCGGGTCCGCCCAAAACCAATTCTTTGCCTATCGTGCTGTCATCATCCAAACTGCGGACAATGGCTTCGCTAACATCAAAGATGGACACAGGCTGAAATTCCGCTTTGCCGCCACCAATCAACGGGAACACAATCGGCGTTAAATGCACAAGGCGGGCAAACGTATTAAAAAATTCGTCCTGTGGACCAAAAATGGCAGAGGGTCGGACGGCAGTCCAGCGCAATTTGGACGCCGCGACATATTCTTGCGCCTTGCCCTTACTACGAAGAAAAGCATAAGGAATGGTGCTGCTAGCACCATTCTGGCTCACATTGATAAAACGTGCCACACCAGCATCTTCGGCAGCATCCACCACATTAATCGTGCCTTGATAATTGACCTTATCATAGGTTTGCCCACCCTTTTCCATCGAAATCGCTACCGTATGCACCACAGCGGTCACACCGCGCAACATATCTTTCAGCGCTGCCCGGTCAGCAATATCGCCCTGAACCACTTCCACTTGTGCGCCATATTTGCCCAAACGCACTTTTGCCTTATCCATGTTGCGAACCATCGCCCGGACAGGTTTACCCTTTTTCACCAACATCTCAACGACATTATTGCCGACAAATCCGGCAGCGCCCGTCACCAATATAGTCATAGGAATTTTTCCTGTTTAAGTCCCATAAAGCCATCAATCCATGCAAAAACCATATCATCAGACCTTGATGATACGGGATACACTGTAATCCGATGATATGAGTCACGAATGAGACGGGCTTTAGTTATTGATGCCAGAGTTTCATTTAGTTAGGAGCAGCAATGGGCGCTAACCGCGCTGTGAAGTGCCGCAAAACAGGTGATTGCCACACAAGCTGATACCCACCAATCTGCTGACGCTGCTGATACGCCGCAAGAATCACCTCTGCCAGATAATCCACATGGCTTTGGGTGTATGCCCGGCGCGGAAATGCTAATCGGACTAATTCCATCGCTGCCGCTTTTTCCTGACCATCGGGCTGCATCCCAAACATGACTGTGCCAATTTCAACACCACGCACACCGCCTAACAAATATAAGGCATTATTGAACGCCCAAGCCGGATATTGCAGCGGGGGAATATGCGGCAGCAATTCTCCAGCGTCAATATAGACCGCATGACCGCCTGTAGGTTGGATAATTGGCACACCTGCCGCGGTCAGTTTATCACCTAGATATGCAATCGAACGAATGCGATAGCGCAAGTAATGCGGGTCAAGGGCTTCATATAAACCTTGGGCAATCGCTTCCAAATCATACCCTGCCATGCCACCATACGTCGGAAAACCTTCGGTCAGAATCTCCAAATTACGGCAGCGCAGCGCCAAATCATCATCATTGACCGCCAAAAAACCGCCGATATTTGCCATGCCATCTTTTTTCGCGCTCATCGTGCAACCATCGGCATAGCGAAACATCTCGCGGGCAATCTCAAGAGGTGTTTTATCGGCGTAGCCATCTTCGCGGGTTTTGATGAACCATGCATTTTCGGCAAAGCGGCAGGCATCAATAAAAAATGGAATGCCATAACGCCGCGCCACCTCACTAACAGCGCGGACATTTGCCATGCTCACAGGTTGTCCGCCGCCGCTGTTGTTGGTCACAGTCAGCATGATTGCCGGGATACGCTCATGATGTTCAGCAACGAGTGCCTCCAATTGGGCGATGTCCATATTGCCTTTAAATGGATGTATCAAACGTGGTTGGCGTCCTTCGCTGATGACCAAATCTCGCGGAATCGCGCCCACATTTTCGACATGAGCGCGAGTGGTATCAAAATGAGTGTTATTGGGGATAATGTCGCCGGGTTTGGCAATGCTATGAAACAAGATATTCTCAGCGGCACGCCCTTGATGAGTGGGAATCACATGTTTGAATCCGGTAATATCCTGTACTGCCGCCTCAAACTTATAAAATGAGGCTGCACCAGCATAGGATTCATCACTGGCAATCATCCCTGCCCATTGGCGCGATGACATTGCCCCCGTACCGCTGTCGGTGAGCATATCAATCAGCACATCCTCTGCCCGCAGCAAAAACGGATTATAGCCCGCCGCTGCTAATTTCTGTTGGCGTTCCGCAAATGTTGTAAATTGGATGGGTTCAACCGAGCGTACCCGAAACGGCTCTATGATGGTCTGAGCATGAAATTCTTGCATCAAAATACCTCCTCATAATTTTGTTCCGGGGTCAAGCATAACGCAGGCAATACAATTTGGCATAGAGACAGCTTGAATGTTTTTAGTTAGGCACATTGCGTTGAATCTGCCTTACCCATTAAAACAACAAAGGCGCTTATGCAGCGCCCTTGTGATCATTGATCTTTGTTTTAGGCTTATGGAACGAGTGTGCCTTCCCACGTTGTATTAAACTGGGATGTCCCAAGCTGTCCTGTGGTCACGTAAAACTTACCATTAATCACGCCCGACACTGGTTGTTTGCGAGCCGATGGCAGGGATGTCATCGCCGCCCACGTATTGGTCGCCGGGTTATAGCGTAGCACCGTATTGCTGGCAGTGCCGTAGAGACCATCATTGACGGTACCGCCAATAACATAGATATACCCATTGTGCAAGAAAGCCGATGTATGTCCTTTCTTGACAGGCATTGGGGCTTTAGCTACCCACAAATTATTCGCCACATCATACATCTCAACTACATCAAGATTACCATCCCCCTCTTGACCATTGGCTTGTCCACCGAAAACATAAATTCTGTTGTTATATGCAACGGCTGACATATGATTACGTTTGGTGGGGAGTGATGGCAACGATTGCCAGCTACTGAGGGTATCTAAGTTTATCACATAGACACTCCCTTGATCGCTAAAAGAAGATGGATTGGTGATGCGAACAGTGCCGCCAAAATAATACAAATTGCGCCCAACAATGGCAGCAGCACCGGCACCTAACGCCTGCGGCAGCGAAGGTCCCTGTGACCAGCTATTGGTAGCAATGGTATAAATCCACATCCGCCCGGTACTGGGGCTAGGATAAGGACCTAAGAAACCGCCTACAAAGTAGATTTTGCTACCATCTGTGACTGCCTGTGTATGGGTGAAGGCTTCCGGCATATCAGCGATTTGCGTCCAAGTATTCGCCACTGGATCATAATAATCTGAGCGCGTTGTCGCGGTGGGCCAAACGGTATAACCCCCAAAAGCATATAACCGCCCATTCACTGTGACACCCAAGGCTTCCATACGATTTAACGGATTGGGAGCTTTCTCTGCCCAAGTAATGGCACTAGGCGGGGGCGTTTGGGTTTGTCCGCCTGCTAACCAATTGATAGCTGCATTGAACAATTGCCAACCCTGAGTTGTTAATACATCGGCAGTACTATTGGTCAAGAAGAAACCAGCGCGGCGGGCAGGGGCTGTCATCCCAACCATCGTTGCACCCTGTTCATAAGCATAAAT
>JALHOR010000034.1:7398-17399 GCA_022842885.1 Anaerolineae bacterium | reverse complement strand
AATCGTTGCGGCTGAACTTGGCTGACCCCAAGTAAAGTCACTGGCAGAGGAATTGGTGGTTACATTACCAGTTAGACTCGCTGCCAAAGGATGCGTTGGACTCACAATCGTCACTTGGGTTTGTGCGGTGAGATTACCCAAAGAGCTACCGACCATTTTCAAGTCATCCTGTAAGAACGCCTCCCAATTCAAGATGGGGACTGTCACATTGGTTAAACGACTACCAATATTACCCGAACTAACCGTGGATGAGATGACCACCAGATTTTTGCCAGTGGTGGAGGTCTGAGTAGCATCTGTATCTTTGATAACCTGAACCGTGAAGCCCAGTGCCTCTAAGCGGGTTTTGATTTTAGCATCACCAGAATTTAACGCTGTGTTACCGACCACGAACAATGCTTGTCCACCAGTGGAGGTAGGGTTGAGCGAGACAATTTCAATCCCGCTGATTTTGGCATTGTTCACGCGCCGAATAAATTCAATGTTGACACGACTATCGGTAATAGTCCGTTGGAACTCGCGGACGATGCCTTTGTCTTTGCCACCCGCTTGTTGGAAAATATCAAAGTTGGTTAAGACAGTACTGCCTTCAATCTTGACATCAAACGTTCTTGCCCCGGCACTGGTTTGATTCAATTCGGCGAAGTGCAAACGAATTAAATAATTGCCATTGATAATCGGAATTTCAAACGAGAAGGCAACCCCACCGACTGGAATGCCCGTGGTCGAACCACCTGTCCATTCCGATTGATAAATGGTTTGGTTTGCCGGGCTAACCACGGGTGAAATCGTTGCTGGAGGATTCGGGGTAAAGGCAAACCCGCCAGTGACATAATTGCTGCAATTACCAGCCGTACAGCCTATCCAATTAATCCCACTCACAGTTTGCGCCGGACCGCCCGTATTAATTCGCACATCAAAATATTCACTAGATGGCGGCGGGGGGGGAGGCGGTGGCGGTGGGGGTGTAGTATCCGTGATTTGAATAATTTCGATGCCACTGATTTTGGCATTCTGCACGCGGCGGATAAACTGAATGGTCAGCACCCCGTCGGAAACTGCCCGTTCAAACTCGCGGACGATGCCTTTATTCAAACCACCCGCTTGTTGGAAAATATCGAAGTTGCTTAAGACGGTTGTGCCTTCAAGCTGAACATCAAATGTCCGCAAGCCAACACCGTTCCGATTAAGTTCAGCAAAGTGCAAACGCACAGTATAATTGCCACTGGGTACCGGCACATTGAAGGCAAAGGCAACACCGCCTTCTGGAATACCATTGGTCGAACCACCTGTCCATTCTGATTGATAAATCGCTTGATTTGCCGGGCTGACCACAGGCGAAATAGCCGGCAGCGGCGATTGGGTGACAGCAAACCCGCCGGATACATACCCATTGCAATTGCCACTCGAATTGCAGGCGCTCCAATTGGCATCATTCACCGTCTGGGCAGTGCCACCAGTGTTAATGCGGGCAACAAAACCAGTCGTAGCGGCGGGCAGCAGTGGGGTTGTGGTATCGGCTTTGTGAATAATTTCGATACCGCTAACTTTGGCGTTATTCACGCGGCGAATAAATTCAATGTTCAGTATTCCGTCAGCTACACGCTGTTCAAAATCACGCACAATCCCTTTGTGCATTCCGCCCGCCGCTTGAAAAATATCAAAATTGCTGAGAACGGCGGTATCTTCAAGTTCAACATCAAAAACACGCAAGCCAGCGCCATTTTGCACTGCTTCAGCAAAGTGTAACCGTACAATATAATCGTCATTAGGCACGGGGATATTAAAAGCGAATGCCACTCCCCCAGCAGGAACACCTGTCGTTGCACCACCAGTCCATTCCGATTGATAGATAAACTGGTCGGCAGGGATTACAACGGGTGTAATCCCCACCAATGGCATTTTGGTATAGGAAAAACCACCAGTGACATAGTTGTAACAATTGCTTTGCGATGTACATCCCATCCACTCCACACCACTTACATTATGGGAAGGTCCCCCAGTGTTAATACGGAGTGTGAAATTTTCACCATGGGCGGCAACTTCTGGCGTCAAATGGGGGGCAAAGCCCAAAACCATAACCAGAAAAAGAACGCGACACAATATCTGTAGTACGTCTCCGAGTTTTCGCTTCGGGTGCGTTTTTAATGTTGTCTGTTGTAGATGTGATGCCATAAGAAACCTCAGATGCTATTCACTAAATGCGATGACTATGTAATGCTGTGATGAAAACGTTTTCTCGTATCTTTACAAAACACATTACGAAAACACGCTCATTATAAATGAAAAGGCACGTCGAATTTGTCCATAAATGTTTAGAATAATTCGTAATTGAGTATACAGGAAAACTGTTTAAGACGAGGTTAGAGCCGGGTTTGAGAACTGAAATATGACTATATTCCTAGTGAGGGTGCAAAGCTTGCGGTAATTAACAGATCATATGATGAAACTAAAACCGGGATATGGATAATATCCCGGCATTAATATTTAAAGAGATTAGGGATTAAAAACACCCTCCCAAGTGGTGTTGGTTTGTCGCCCACCCTGACCCAAAGCAACAAACGTATCACCCGATGTTACATAGAGCTTGCCATTAATAAAACCAGCTACAGGCTGTTTACGTCCCGATGGCAAGGGTGTTATGGTTGCCCAAGTATTGGTGACAGGATTATAGCGCGAAATATCGGGGGAATGGGTTCCCCAAGCTCCATCATTGACAGCACCACCGATAACGTAAAGATGTCCATTATAAACGGCAGCCGCAATATGTCCTTTGCCAATGGGCATATCGGCTTTACGCGACCATGTATTTGTTACGGGGTCATACATTTCGTTGAGTGTTAAATTAGCAGTACCTTCATATGGACCTGTTTGCCCACCGACAAGATAAATTTTGCCATCAATAGTCATCGCACAAAAGTGATTGCGCCGCGTGGGGACGTTACCAAGTGTTTGCCAAGCAGTACCACCATTTAGGTCAAGCATATAATACTCTGCTTGATCTAGATAATTATTGGGAGTACGGATAGAGCCACCAAAAAAATACAACTTGTTATTGTAGATGGCAGCCCCACCAGAGCCTAACGGCAGGGGCAGGGAGGGTCCCTGTGACCATGTATTGCTGGCAATATTATAAATCCACAAATGCCCGGTGCTGGTACTAGGGAATGAGTCAATAAACCCACCCACAAGGTAAATTTTGCTACCATCAGTCACAACTTGTGTGTGGGTAATAGCAACTGGCACGGGAGCAATTTTTGACCAAGTATTCGTCACCGGGTTGTAAACATCGGCACTCGTTGTCGCCGTGGGCCATGTTACATAACCGCCAAACACATACAATTTGCCATTAACTGCCACACCATTGGCTTCCATACGAACTAATGGATTATTGGCTTTTACCGTCCATGCAATCGTGCCAGTGTTTACAGGTATAGGAGTGGGAACGGCAATTGATGGCATCCCAATGAGCCAATTGACAGCCGCATCAAATAATTGCCAGCCTTGTGTCGTTAAGTTGGTGGCAGTGGTATCGCCAAAGAAGAATCCAACCCGATTCGCTGGGGCTACCATACCAGACATCATGCTATCTTTGGCATACCCAAAAATCACTGGGCGAGTGGGTTGATTGAGCGCGTTAGCGATAACGACAGCCGACGCTTCGGGTTGCCCCCAAGTGTATTGAGCAGCCCCGCTATTAGTTGTAATTGTCCCTGAAAGCCCGGCTGACAATGAATGGGTTGAATTGGTCACGGTGATTTGGGTTTGGTTGCTCATCGTGCCAAAAGCTGTAGAAACTGTTCCCGTGAGTTTGAAGTCATCATGCAAATACGCATCCCAATTCATCAGGGGTACGGTGGTATTGGTCAGCTTATAATAGAGATTGCCAGAAGCGACTGTAGATGAAATCACCACAAGCGATTTGCCATTGGTAGAAGCCAAGACAGCATTACTATCTTTAATCACCTCAACAATGAAGCCCAAATTTTCTAGCCGGGCTTTAATAAGAGCATCGGCTACTGAAAGTGTGGTATTCCCTACCACAAGCAGCGCATACCGAATAGGAGTTGCTGTTGCTGTCGGTGTTAAAGTAAAGGTTGGCGTTAACGATGGTGTAGCTGTATAGGTTGATGTATACGTTTCTGTGGATGTGAAAGTAGCCGTTGGGATGTCCGTATTGGTGGGCGTCTCAGTCGGTGTATGTGTTTCCGTTGGTGTATATGTCTCGGTCGGTGTATGTGTTTCCGTTGGCGTATATGTCTCGGTCGGCGTATACGTTTCAGTCGGTGTGTGTGTTTCCGTTGGCGTATGTGTCTCAGTCGGCGTATGTGTCTCAGTCGGCGTATACGTTTCCGTTGGTGTTTCGGTCAGTGTATGTGTTTCTGTTGGCGTATGCGTCTCGGTTGGTGTATAGGTGAAAGTAGCAGTAGCGGTTGGTGTGTGAGTCGCAGTTGGTGTATGTGTTTCCGTTGGTGTATGTGTTTCGGTTGGCGTAGGGGTATAGGTTGCAGTGGGCACTACAGACGATGATGTGACTAACCAATTGATAGTCGCATCAAATAATTGCCAACCCTGTGAGGTCAAATTAGCAGCGGCGTTATCCCCCAAGAAAAACCCAACCCGATTCGCCGGCGCTACCATGCCGGACATCATACTATCTTTGGCATATCCAAAAATCACTGGGCGCGTCGGTTGGTTCAAGGCATGGGCAATTGTGACGGCTGATGCCTCTGGTTGACCCCAAGTGTATTGGGTGCCGCTGGTATTCGCCTGAACTGTACCAAAAAGCCCTCCTGCTAATGGATGGTTGGCATTGCTTATGGTGATTTGGGTTTGCCCGCCTGCGGTACCGAAGGCAGTTGTTGCGGTGCTAGTCAGTTTAAGGTCATCATGCAAATAGGCATCCCAATTGATAAGTGGCACAGTCGTATTCGTTAACTTATGGTATAAATTTCCCGAATATATAGATGAGGAAATCACCACCAAATCTTTGCCATTGGTAGATGCGAGTACGGCATTGCTATCTTTGATGACTTCAACAACGAACCCCAAACTTTCGAGCCGGGTTTTAATCTGCGTGTCAGATGCATTGAGCGTGGTATTGCCCACTACCAATAAGGCTTGGCGTATCACCGGTTCTGCCAGTGCCAACATCGGTTGTTCCGCTGCCAGTGAGTCCAAATGGATAATTTCGATGCCGCGTACTTCGGCATTGTCAACTTGCCGAATAAATTCAATCGTCATGACGCCATCAATCAGGTGACTTTCAAACTCACGCACAATGCCTTTGTTCATGCCACCCGCTTGCTGAAAAATGTCAAAATTACTGAGGGTAGTTGCCCCTTCTATCTTGACATCGAACAAGCGCAGCCCCGCTGCTGTGTGGATTTGTTCGGCAAAATGCAATCGCACCAAATAATCGCCATTGGGCATCGGCACATTAAACGCAAATGCCACACTCCCTGCTGGAACATTGGTGGTAGCACCGCCAGTCCATTCAGATTGATAGATGAACTGGTCTGCGGGACTAATCACCGGTGTAATGCCTACCAGCGGCATTTTGGTATAAGAAAAACCACCCGTAACAAAGTTAAAACAATTGCTTTGGGATGGGCAACCTAACCATTCAACCCCCTCAACCAATTGGGCGGGTCCACCAGCGTTAATCCGCATACTGTAAAAATCGCCATGCGCTAAACTGATAGAGATACTTTGTGGAATAATGAACAGCACTAGCAGTAACACAATTAATCTGCCCTTTATCAGCCGAAGGTGCTGAAGCAGGGGTATTTTCTGTACGACAATCTGCCGAATAAACATTATGAGTCCTAAATGGGGTAGTATAGCAAAACCCATATAAGCAATTAAAATATGATTGCAAGCAATAAATCCATTGCAATTATACTTAATATCTCATCATTTAACACATAATGTTACGTTAAATTATGAAACATTCTCAACCTTATTTTAACTTTTTGATTTTATTCAGAAAATATTTTTGTGGATATATGTATATTCCTTTGTTACTATGCCACTATGGTTTTATTCATTTTGAGCATGGGTAACGTTACTTCATGCGTTGTCCGTGCCACTCAAAATATAGGTTAATCCCTTCAGGCAGACATCTTCGGTCATGCGCCCCATGGTGGCAGCATCGTAGGGCATATTGTGATTCACCCACCACGTCAGCACCCCAATTTGCGCCCCAGCTATAAAAGCGGCTAACACATCCAGCGGCACCGATGGCGTTTGTCCCGGTGGCAACATCGGTTGTAAAATGTGCGTTTTCATCATCTCTGCCAAGAATTGCTGCACACGCACCGTAAACCGCATACTGCCATTTTCGCTCAACATCACTTTGTAAAAATCAGCATATTGCGCCACATGCTCAAAATCATCGCTGCTGCCCATCAATTCATCCAAGGGTTTTGTGGCGTTGTTCGTCGCCCGTGCAAATAAATCACGGTACAGTTCTGCCATGCTGCTAAAGAGCAAATCATCTTTATCATCAAAATGCAAATAAAAGGTTGTCCGGGCGATATTAGCGCGGTCAGTGATGTCCTGAATATTGATGTTGTCATAACCGCGCTCTGTTACCAATTCTAAGAGGGCATCACGTAATGCTTGCCGCGTTCTTTGAATGCGACGGTCTGTTTTGCCGATAGTTTTATCCATTTTGTGCGACACCTTCTGATTATATGTCGTTTATCCGACAGGGTGAAAAAATTCGTGATTGACACGCTAGCAAATTTCAATAAGCTAAAATTATACGACAAGGTGTAGCACAAATAACAGAGTGTTGTTTAAAGAAGGTGTTATGGCAGCCCAAACAGAAGCATCACCTGTAACGATTAATTGGCACTATCCCCAACCGCGTTCTGGTTTTGCTGGGGAAATAGATAAATTCGTAGGACCCGGCATGACCCGTGCTGAATGGGCATTGCTGTTGAGTGTCACCCTCTTAGGAATGGCGGCGTTGTTGGCATATCTTGCGGTAGAACAGCTTGATTGGTCAGCTTGGCAAATTGTGATAACGGTTATATTGGTGCTGGATTTAAGTGGGGGTGTGGTCACAAATGCAGCATCGCCTACCAAACGCTGGTGTCACCGCGCTGGGCAAACGCCCCGAAACCATCTCTTATTTATTGCCGTCCATGTCATTCATCCTGTGCTGATTGTGCTGTTTTTTCGTCCCGGTGATTGGCAGTATGTCATTATTGTCTATAGCTATCTCATGATGATGGCATTATGGATTGCCGCCTTGCCCCTCTATCTACAGCGTCCGGCAGCGATGGCGGCATTTATGGGTGGAATATTGCTTAATCAATACTTTGTCACACCAACACCGGGCTTAGAATGGTTTTTGCCCGTGTTTTATCTCAAATTATTGGTGTGTCATCTCCTACGGGAAGAACCATATCGTCCAGTGACTGAAGCCTAATGTTTTAATTCTTGTGTCAATTTTGGATATGTGTTTTAGGTCAAATATTCGTTGAGATAATGGAAAGGTGTCACATGAATACACCCATCACAACCCACAAAACCCTGCCGGGTCCTGCGCCAATCAAAAATATCTTCCAAATGCTGCCTTGGCTGGGCGAAATTCGCAAAAACCCCTTGACTAACTTGATGAGCTTGCATGATCAATTCGGCGATACTTTTCTCCTCAATATCATGGGTGATAGACAAATCTGGACGACTAATCCTCACTTTGCCCGTGAAATGCTGGTCAAACAGGCGGCAAATTTCCAAAAAGATGCGGGCTACACCCACGAACACAAAGGCTTGGCACGCTTTTTGGGGCAGGGTTTGCTAACGAGTAATGGCGATTTTTGGAAGCGCCAGCGCAAATTGGTTGCTCCGGCATTGCATACTAAACGCATTGAGGCATACGCCCAAACAATGGTGGATTACACCCATGACCATATTCAAGATTGGCAGCATGGCGAAACTCGTTCTATCAGCCAAGAGATGAGCAGTCTAACAATGCGAATCGTTGCCCGCACTTTATTTAATTTAGAGGTAGCCGATTCAGTGCAGATGATTTATCAGGCGATGGATGACTTGCAGGATTACGCCGTAAACGTGCAATTTTCGCCTTTTCCGGCGTGGCTGCCGACCCCAATGGAACTGCGGGCGCGGCGGGCAACCCACGATTTGGCAGAATTCGTATATGGCACGATTCATGAACGGCGTGCCAGTGGCGAAGACAAAGGCGATTTGCTCTCTATGCTGCTGTTGGCAGAAGATGATGAAGGCAATCGCATGACCGATAAACAGGCGCACGATGAAATTTTGACGATGCTGCTGGCAGGGCATGATACAACAGCGAATACACTCAATTGGACATGGTATCTGCTGGCACAGCATCCTGAGATTGAGACAACCTTGCACATTGAATTGGATAATGTATTACAAGGCAATCTGCCCACATTGGCTGATTTGCGCCGCTTGCCATATACACTGCAAGTGATTAAAGAAGCCGTGCGCCTCTATCCTCCAGCATATAGTGTTAGCCGTGAAGCCATTGAAGATACTGTTATCAATGGTTATGCCATCTCCAAGGGCAGCGTTTGCAATTTACTGATTTATGGGCTGCATCGGGATAAGACCCTGTGGCACGACGCCGATGTATTCAGACCAGAACGTTTTGCGCCGGAAAATGAAGCAGATTTACCCGAAAATGCCTATTTGCCCTTTGGCAACGGACCGCGCATTTGTATTGGCAACAGCTTTGCCATGATGGAAGCTCACTTGTTATTGGCGACGATAGCACAAGGGTATGAGTTATCGCTTGCGCCGGGGCAAAGCGTTGAGATGCAGCCCTTGATTACGCTCAATCCTAAAGGCGGCTTGCCGATGACTATTCAGCGGCGGCAAACTCAGCTAATGTCAGAACCTGCTGCGATGATGCTGGCATAAAGATAATGGGAGTCACTTAAAAACAAAGAGCGTTTTGGGGAGTCAAGCAATCACGGCAATTGTGTCAAACAAACCGTGATTGCTTGCGTTAGAGCTAAACAACTTCCAACGAGTAGGAAGCAAAAGCCGGTTTTTGCGATTGGATGAGTCTATCCACCACCTCTTGCCCCAAGGCAACCGGACTATCACTGAGGACAAGACGCACATGAAAATGCCCGGCTTCGTTACGATTTTCAGTAATTTGGGGTGTCACACCAAAATAGAGTTCTAACAAGCGTTCTAGCCCGGCTTTGGTGCCACGCCGCAAAAATAACCACCCCAATTGATTGATGACCATACGCTGTCGTTCTAACGGCAGTTGCGGCACAAGCAGCAAATCGAACCAACTGGCTATCCATTGGAGCCACTCTGTCGGCGCTAAATCTGGATCCAGATAAAAATCGAAATGGTCAATATGCCAGATAATCGGGGCAAGCATCGATTCAAAGATGAGTAAATAACGTCCGGTAAATTCATCTTCATCAAAAATTGCCGGAAGATATTTCATCCAATTACTTTTGTCATGCGGAATACCCGGCGGAAACGGGTCAATCAAGACGGGGGCAGCCACTTTATCGCCATCGCTTAATGCCAAGGGCATATCCGGCGATGGGTCTTCAGCGACGGGCAGCACAAACCGAATCAATGTCATAAGAAACGGGCCCATCCGAATGACATCACCCGGACGCAGTTCGCGTTCTTCGCGGGCGGGCAACCGTTCATCGTTCAACCAAGTACCGTTACTGCTGTTCAAATCTTCGACAAAATATTTGTCATCGTGCCACAAAATGCGAACATGCTGGCGGCTGATTTCGCGGTGTTCCAGCGTGAGCATATTATCGCGGGTACGCCCCACCCGCAGCCCACGCCGGTCTACAATCAGCGAATCGATATTCACCTCCGGTCCGCTGACTTTAAAAAGAAGTTTGATGACATCGCTCATAATCGTTAATCACCCCGAATCGTATGGCGATAAGAGGCAACCACACCATGCGCGACCATTGGCACTTCTTGCCCCTCCGGTCCACGGATAAATTCAC
>JALHOR010000034.1:0-7388 GCA_022842885.1 Anaerolineae bacterium | reverse complement strand
ATATAATCTACCCCCGGAATCGCCAGCAAAACCGACAAAATATCCCCGGCGAACACATCCCGCCCGATGGGCCAGCCTTTGCCATCATGTCCGCCAATCAATGGATTCAAAAATTCGAGCAAGCGATTTTCCATTGCCCGCCGCACGGTCTCAAAATCGGCGGTTCGGCTGGCACGAAAACGCACTTCCGTTTCAATCCATTGGTAAGCCGGGGTCGTCACATCCAACAACGTAGATAGCAAGCGGCGCTCATCCAAATAACGCAAAATGGCTTCGCGTATTTCTTCGGATAATGCAAGGGCTTCCGGTGGGATAAAGCCGGTGATACGTGGTACTCGCGGAATCACCAGCAAGCGCACTTCGCCGCGACTCGTTTGTGGGGGTTGTAAACAATGCACTCGCCCAACCATGCCCGGTACGGCTTCTTGCGTCAGATATTCATAATCAGCCGCCGTTACCGCGCGGCGCAAACTGCGAAGATGCCCCGGTACACGCATCTTGGCATTTTCCAGCGTTTCGGCGTCCAGTCCACCCGTCGCAGCAATACGATTCGCTACTTTAGCAATATACGGAATGGCAGTTTTTAAGACGCGCAATGTGTTATTCGCCACATTGCCAATCATACCGCCACCATAACGATAACCCGCCATCACCAGCATCGCCCCTTGAGGTGGGATAGTGCCATAGCGTTTCATTTGTCCATCGCGCTGGCGCAACGCCGGACCAAAACGCAGTTCGCCCGTTTGACTATCTACAGAATAATGGCGGTCTTCGGCAGAAGAAGTCGAAAAATCACTGATTTCAAACCACCGTTCTTCGTGATCGTTGGAAGTCCGCACCATCAAGTATTCTTTGGCAGTGCGCGGCACAATGGGCGTATGTTCTAGGTAAAATACTTGCCCCGGTGAACCATCAGAGCGCCCAAGAACCTCACCCTTCACTTGCGTGATATTAGTGGCATCAATGGTAATGCCCCAACTGGAAACTTGGATACGGCGTATCGTTGGGCTAACATCATATGTTGTTTGCCCCTCTTTAATATTCAAACGGCAGCGCAACCAAAATGCTGTGATATTGTCACGTTGGGCGCGACGTAAACCGGGCAAAAAGACTTTCACCCACCCATTCACGTTCAAACCGCGAGTAGTATCGGTATCTATATCCACTGGCACCCAATTCTGGTTCGCGCCAGTCGTCAAGGTTTCCCAAATATAGGGCGGATTATCCGGGTCAATCCCGGCACCTTCTGCCCGGTCTACCTCTAAATACAACCCCAAAATATGCTGGCTCAAATCTTGGTCAAAACCAAAATAAACCGCATCATCTGTGGCGGGCGGCGCAGAGCTAAAAATGCGAACACCTGTTAAGCCGGATTGTAAAGTACTGACATTATGCTGCTCAAACGCTCGACCATTGTTGCTTTCGCGGCTGGTCAGTAAATATTTTAGATCAGGAATCAAAATCTCAGCGTCTCTATCGGTCGAAAAGACAATCGCTGGTTCATCATCTGTCCGCGGTGTGGCGACTTCTGTACCCGCTTCAATCTTGAATAGGTCAGATTGTGGTGCAGTCAGCCAAAAAGTGACGGGTACACGCGCTGCTTCTGCCTCTTCCAGCCGGATACCAATCAACTCCATGAATTTGATGTAATGCTTATCGGGGACACGATTCAACCGATACAACACAATATCGGTCATCCAAGCGAACAATTCGATTAATGTGATGCCCGGATCGCTCAGGTTATGGTCGGTCCATTCTGGGCAATATAATGTAATCCGCTGGCGGGCTTCGCTCACCAGGTCTTTAAATGCCCGATCATCGAGACGTGGCGCTTCTAAAGCCATGCGATCATCCTTATATTAAACGAAATAAAATCACTCAATCCCACTTATTCTGCTGGCATATCGCTGGGAAGCAGATAAAACGGATAGACAAGGTTGCGCGTATCAAAGCGATCTTTTGTCCGATAGCTGAGTTCGATGAGCAGTTCGCCCAATTCATAAGCGCCGGGGGTGACGTTCACTTCCATCACTTCAATTCGTGGTTCCCATTGTTCCAATGCATCACGCACATATCGCTCCGCAGTAGCAGCGGTTTGGTCATTGGCAGGATGAAAAATCAATTCATGAATCCGGCAGCCAAAATCAGGGTGCATGACACGCTCACCCGGCACTGTAAAAATAATAATGCGGATGGCTTGGCGAATATCCGCATCATCCTGCACCATCGCCAAACGGTCACGATCACTTAAACGTAATGGAAAAGACAAACCACGCCCTAGAATACTACTCATGCGACATGCTCCCGCTGCTTGCCCATATGCTGATTGCTCTCTATATCAGTGTAGCTGATTGCCTGCATCGCTGCCAGATAGCACCCTAGTTCAGCAACAATGGATTACCCTTGACAGTCGTTACAGCCGTGGATTGAACACTCACCGCGCCATTGCCTTTGATCGTAACATTGGCAGTGGCTTCGATATTGATACTTGTTCCTTTGATATTGATAGTGCCGTTGGTTTGTAAATCAATATTGCCCGAACTGCTCTTGACAGTGATGGCACCCGATTGGTTGTTGATATTGATGGCACCTGCGCCTTTTGAGGTGACATCGGTATCTTTGGAACTTTCCAACGTCACTTTTTGATTTTTGCCATCCAGCACCAATTTGGTTTTATCGCTGGTGATAAGCGTCATCACTTCTTCGACGGTATCCATCGTGATTTTATTTTTGGTCTTAGAATCAATAATCTCAATTTTTTCTTTGCCCGCTTCATCTGTCAAGCGAACAATATGTCCGGCGCGTGTCTTGATTGTCCGTACTTCAATCTTGCCATTTTTGGAGACATTGGCAATCGGTTCTGGCGGCGCATCTTGCCCATTCCAAACCCCACCAATCACATAAGGGCGGTTAAAATCCCCTTGTTCAAACACAACCATCACTTCATCGTTCATTTCTGGCAACCACAAGATCCCACGATTTGCCCCCGCCCCCATCGAAATCACCCGCGCCCAATAACTTTCGAGTTTATCATCCAGCCACGGAAATTTGACTTTAACCAAGCCATAATGCATGTTGGTTTGTTCGTCTTTATTGCCAGTGACGATGGCTGGGTAAACACCCGACCATGAATTTTTAGACGAGGTGGTGGTGGTATTAGAGACATAATCGGCAATCAAATGGGGTGTTGCCCCTTCGACTTTAAAATGTGTATCATAACCTGTAACCGCCGAATAATGATGAATGGCAGAAGTAATGCGATAGGTGCCAGAAAAACGTGCGCCTAAGTTCGTGAATTTTAAAGTCACCCCCGCTTTGATGTCAGGGTTGCCAAACGCCACGCCTTCCGCTTCGATAAATTCAGTATTAATCTGGTCAAGCAGAGCTTTGGCAACCGACTGGGCTTCTGCCTGATTGGTAACTGCCTGCCGAACTTCCGTATAAGTGGCTGCAGCTAGTGATGATTGCAATAGTTGCCCACCTGATTTGCCAACACCTACTTGGGGCTGGGTACTACTGCTAGTGGCGGTACCCAGTATGGCTTGTTTGGCTTTGACATCCCAACCTTTGACTTTGACTTCATTCACTTGCCGGGCGAGCGATAGACGCGGTGAAAAACTACGCAGCGTTTCCCCCCATACCAGTTCGATGGTACTCCCGGCAGTATCAAATTTTTTAAAATTCAATTTGTTATCGGCATAATAGAGTTTGTAGCCATTTTGCCGGGCAAGGTCTTCCAGAAAAGCGCGGTCCGTCTGGTTATCCTGAAACACATGTTTATAAGTCGTCGTTGTGGCATCTACAGCGGCGGACAGCCCGCTTTCAGTCGCGATCTTACTGACAATATCCGAATGAGTTGAATCGACAAAAACGCGGGTTTTCGTTCCACGAATCAACCGATGACTCTTATCAAATCCACGGATGGTCAGCATGGCAGTGGTATCTTGGTGGAATTCGGGTTCTACGGCTACGATTTCGCCTTTGGTAATGACTTTTGCAGGGGATGGCGCTCCATTTTGCCCTTGCACAGACTGTATCAAGCTGATTTCAACTTCTGCGCCGGGAGAAAATTTACTGCTATCATTCATGATAGCCAAATCATCATCATGAAAACGCATGATAAACATATCTGGAACACCCATGCTGGAATCCACTTCCACATCAATCAAGGCATCCATGATTTTGCTAGCAAGGAATGCTCCGTCAACCTTAATATTAATTTGATCCACTTGCGGTTTTTTATCTGGCATAACACTTTCCCCCAGCGGGCGCGTTCAAAGGCATTGGTTAGAAGAACAAGGACAACTTGTTTTAAACGACATTAGTGCCGTTTCGCACGCCATTTAACGGATTGTTGACATTATTACGTGCCATGACATCGCGCATGGCATTACTATCGCCATCGGTGCGGTTCGCCAAGTGGTCGGGGCGGTCGCCTTGCACAGCCGTTGTACCTGCTGATGGGGTATTTGCTGCTGGGCTGGCTTCGGTGGTTTTTTCCTCATGTTCTTGCAAGCCCAAGGTTACTTTGCAGCGCAGAGGGGTACCATCCGCGCCGAACATCATAAAGTTTTCGTCAATTTTGGTAATGATTGCCCGAAAGTTGATGCGTCCCCACCGAAATTCAACGGCTGGCGGGGCACTTTTACCGGATTTATCATTTTTGTTGGCGGTTGCAACCATCGCCATTTTCCACAAGGGTTTGGTAAAAGCGCGAACATCGCTGCCAGTCTCTGAGGAATCAAACCATAAGGTCAAGGTAACGGTTTGCGCCCCGCCACTCGTGAAAGTCACTTTGGGCAGGTTTGTTCCGATGGTGTCTTTTGGTTTCCAAGTATTGGTCTTGCTAATCGTAAATTCAAACGGGTTAAACATGCATGAAACTTCTTCATTGGTAGAAAGATTCACGATTTTCGCGGGCTTTAATTTCCCTTTGGTCAAATCTAGGTTTGCCATGGTGCTTTACTCCTGATTTTTTACTAACGATTTTTGCGTTCGCGTTCTATGCGTAAGCGGTCACGCAACCGCTGGAAAACGCGCCGCGCTAGGGTTTCGACTTCATCATCGGAAACAGCACTTTCTTCGCCACTGTCTTCCGTATTACCTGTCACTTCACCGCGCTGGATAGGTGGGAACATCTCCGGTGAACGTTGAACACCGTTCCCAGAGGATGTATTGCCATTCCCACTACCAGAGGCATTGGGTTTAAACTCGCCAACAATAGGCGTATCTTCTGGTAAATCCATCATTCGCAGCAAGCGGGCTTCTAGGCTGCCCGATTCGGCTTGATGCGTTTGTGGCGCAGTCGCCCGGTTAAATAATGCTTGTGCTTCCGGTGACATACTCGGCGTGCGCTGTATATTGTTTGCAGTGTCCCCCAAATTACTGGAAGTCGGCGGGGTATCTACGGGCTGAATCATTCCGGCGGCGACCATCGCGTCATACAAATCAGGTGGAGCATCTTCCAGCGTATCTTCTGTGCGCTGGACATCCATCGGCGCAGTCGCCCGATTAAATAATGCCTGTGCTTCCGGTGACATATTCGGCGTGCGCTGGGCTTTTTTGCCACTATCACTTGGAGATGAGGTGATAGGCGGGGTATCTATCGGCTGAATTAAGCCCGCAGCCACCATTGCCTGATACAAATCCGGCGGAGTATCATCAACATTCTCTTCAGCTTGGCGAGCAAGTCTATCATTAGATACATCACCCACAAACATTTCATCTTCGCGCTGAATGGCTTGGGGCGCAGTCGCTCGATTGAATAATTCTTGTGCTTCCGCCGACATGCCTGTTTCACCAGCGTCTTCACGCTGGACAATATTTCGGCGTTGTGCCTTGCGCTGTATCTGTTCTTCGCCCAAGTCCGTATCTTCGCGCTGAATAGCTTGTGGTGCTGTCGCTCGATTGAACAACTCTTGCGCTTCCGCCGACATGCCTGTTTCAGATTCTTCACGCTGGACAATATTTCGGCGTTGCGATTTGCGTTGTATCGGTTGTTCGCCCAACTCAGTATCTTCGCGCTGAATGGTTTGTGGCGTGGTCGCTCGATTGAATAATTCTTGCGCTTCCGCCGACATGCCTGTTTTACTAGCATCTTCACGCTGCACAATATTTCGGCGTTGTGCCTTGCGCTGTATCTGTTCTTCGCCCAAGTCCGCATCTTCACGCTGGATGGCTTGTGGCGCGGTCGCTCGATTGAACAACTCTTGCGCTTCTGCCGACATGCCTGTTTCACCAGCATCTTCACGCTGCACGATATTTCGGCGTTGCGATGTGCGTTGTATCGGTTCTTCGCCCGACGTGTCGCCTAAATCAGCATCTTCGCGCTGAATGGTTTGCGGCGCACTCGCTCGATTGAATAATTCTTGCGCTTCTGCTGACATGCCTGTTTCAGCAGCATCTTCACGCTGCACGATATTTCGGCGTTGCGATGTGCGTTGTATCGGTTCTTCGCTCGATATGTCGCTCAATTCAGCGTCTTCACGCTGGACAATATTTCGGCGTTGCGATGTGCGTTGTATCGGCTGTTCGCTCGAAGTGTCACCTAAATCAGCAGCATCTTCGCGCTGAAGGGTTTGGGGCGCGGTCGCTCGATTGAACAACTCCTGCGCTTGCGCCGACATGCCTGTTTCACCAGCATCTTCACGCTGCACGATATTTCGGCGTTGCGATGTGCGTTGTATCTGTTCTTCGCCCGATGGGTTGCCCAAATCATCGTCTTCACGCTGAACAGCTTGGGGCGCGGTCGCTCGATTGAACAATTCCTGCGCTTGTGCCGACATGCCTGTTTCAGCAGCGTCTTCACGCTGCACAATATTTCGGCGTTGCGATGTGCGTTGTATCGGCTGTTCGTTCGAAGTATCGCCCAAGTCAGCATCTTCACGTTGCACGATATTCCGACGTTGTGGTGTACGCTGTATCGGTTGTTCGCCCGATGTGTCGCCTAAATCAGCATCGTCTTCGCGCTGAATGGCTTGTGGCGCAGTCGCTCGATTGAATAATTCTTGCGCTTCCGCCGACATGCCTGTTTCAGCAGCGTCTTCACGCTGCACGATATTTCGGCGTTGCGATGTGCGTTGTATCGGCTGCTCGCCCGATGTATCGCCTAAATCAGCATCTTCGCGCTGCACGGTTTGGGGCGCGGTCGCTCGATTGAATAATTCTTGCGCTTCTGCTGACATGCCCGTTTCCGCAGCATCTTCGCGCTGCACGATATTTCGGCGTTGCGATGTGCGTTGTATTGGCTGTTCGCTCGAAGTATCGCCCAAATCAGCATCGTCTTCGCGCTGAATGGCTTGTGGCGCAGTCGCTCGATTGAATAATTCTTGCGCTTCCGCCGACATGCCTGTTTCAGCAGCGTCTTCACGCTGCACGATATTTCGGCG
>JALHOR010000033.1 GCA_022842885.1 Anaerolineae bacterium | reverse complement strand
CGGCGACCAACGCGGATAGGTGGCGCTGCGCGGCGTGCCGGGCAATTCCTGTAACAAACTGCCATTAGCACGCATGGTCATCAAAATGCTGCGGCGTTCATACGATTGCACAAAGACCAGTTTTTCGCCATCGGTTGACCAAGCGAACTGCCAACTATAACCTGGCAGCGATTCCGTCAGGTTATAGATGATGCTGGTGCGAATATCTAACAAAAAAATATCGCTCTCATCGCGGCTGATGGTATTAAACGTCAAAATGCCGCTGTTGAGTACTTGCCCGGCAACCATCGCACCAAACGTTATTAGCAGCAGCAACAATAATAACCGCATCGCAAAAGACAGCAGCGGCAAAAACAGCATAGGCAGATGCCTTAAACCTACTCCCGGACTGCCTATGATTATGCCAGAAATCGTGAAGAAGTGATGAAGACCCTAACAAACGCCGGATTTATTGCGCTGTGAAATAGCCATTGTTAATCGTCTGATTGCCACTTTCTTCAATGGCGACAACTTCAATTTCGTAGCGCCGCCCTGATTGGAAAAATTCGGCTGGCACTGTTAGGCTGTTACGGTCGGCGGGCAAATGCACATCGTAAATAGGACGGGCGAAACCATGAGTATGGTCATCGTCCATATTGGTGATGATAACTTCATAGCCGACAATCGTCACAGGTTGACCGTCGTAGGTGGTGGTTACATCGTCCCAAGTGACCACCATATTTTCAACAGGCAAGACTTGGTTGGCGATGTTGTCTTCGTCTGTGAGCATCGGTGCGGTAATTACCGGTGCTGCCGGAATCGCATGGGTGAAAAGTGCCGCGCCGGTTAAGCCAGTGCCATCGTGATTTGTGCCAATAACGGTATAGTCGCCTGCGGGGAAACGGGCTTTTAAATCATCAAAGGGTAATTCTGCCAACACGGGTTCACGCGATTCAAAGCCGACGCCCGCCATCGTCAAATCACGTAATTGGGATTGGGGTTTGACAGCCAACACCAAAGTCCCCGTTGGGTCATACACACACAATTCTGACCAACCATGATCATCAAAATAGCCATGAACCCCCAAATCCCCATCCGATGCCATGTATTCAATGAATAATTTGGCAGCAGCGATAGTTTCTGGTTGTCCGGCTGGCAACGTGCAATCCAACTGGTTTTCTTGGGCGCTTGCCAAAAACCCGCCGCCGAGTACCCCAACGATGAGGATAGCGAGGATGATGAACAATCCATTTTTAACAGAGTGTAACATACGGTTTTCTCCTGATAGGTTAAAATCAAGCTGCCAAAGTGCAGGTTGCTTCTAGCATTCAATCGGCAAATTAAATGACGATGAAATGCCAATGAAATCGAAAATCGTCCGCACAACACCCATTTTTTGATTTCATCGTGTTTTAATCTCACACCATGAAGATAGAAAAAATAACCAGATGCCACAGGAAACCCCATGCGAATACTGCTGGTTGAAGATGAAACCAAGATGCGCGATTTTTTGAAGCAAGGGCTGGAAGAACAACGCTATGCGGTAGATACAGCCGAGGATGGCGACGATGGCTTGCATTGGGCGCTGAATTTTCCGTTTGATGTGATTGTGTTGGATGTGATGCTGCCGCGTAAAAATGGCTTAGAGGTGTGCCGCGAACTACGCAATCAACGCATTTTGACGCCGATTTTGATGCTGACTGCCCGCGATGCGATTGATGACCGAGTGGCAGGCTTAGATTGTGGTGCGGATGATTATCTAGTGAAACCGTTTGCCTTCCGAGAATTATTGGCACGGTTGCGGGCGTTGGCACGGCGCGGTTCGTCGCAAAAATCCACGCGCTTGATAGTGGGCGATTTGGTGTTGGATACGCTCACCCACACTGCCTACCGCGCTGATAACCCGATAGAACTCACAGCCAAAGAATATGCCTTGCTAGAATTTTTGATGCTGCATCCCAACCAAGTCCTATCGCGCACCATCATCGCTGACCATTTATGGAATTATGATTACGCGCCCGATTCCAATGTGGTGGATGTGTATATTCGGTTTTTGCGTAAGAAAATAGATGATGCTTATGAAGAAAAATATATTCGTACCTTACGGGGGACAGGCTATCAATTGGTGGATCCCCATTGTGACTAACAGCCTGCGGGTACGCTTGGCAGTGTGGGGTCTGGTGTTATTTGGCAGCGTCCAAATTGCCATGAGTGGCGGGGTATACATCGCTATTTCGGCTTGGCTAGAAAATGAAGTTGCCAGCAATTTGATGTTGACCGCTGCCCAAGTATCCGCCATTTTGTATGACCCGGAAGAACCACCGTATTATTTGGATATTCAGGATGTGCGGCTGCAATTGACGAACTCGAACATCGCCACCCAAACATTCTTGCGCGACCAGATGTTTTTTATCCGCTTGCTGGATACAACCAATCGCCGCCTTGTGGATGCCAGTGCCGATTATGCTATTCCCCTGCCGCCTGCGTTGGTGCAACACGCTTATTTTGATACGGTGTGGCTGCGTGACACAGGGCAACATCATGAATTGCGCGTGTATACTTTGCCGCTGTCATATACACCCGGTTTTGCGTTGCAAGTTGGGGTATCGCTGCAAGCAACTCGTGGCATCCAAGCTGACATGTTGCGAATTTTGGTCATTTTGGTGGGCGTTACGGTGGTTCTCGCGCCGTTGGGGGGGTGGTTCTTGGCGAATCGCGCCTTGATTCCTATCCGCGCCACTGCCAAAACCGCCGCCGAGATTAGCGAAACCGATTTGACGCGGCGCATGGATTTGAAATCAGCGGAACTCGAATTACAACAGTTGGTGCAGACTTTTAATGCCATGTTGGATAGGCTGGAGCAGGCATTCTTGCGTCAGCGCCAATTCACTGCCGATGCCGCCCACGAATTGCGCTCCCCGTTATCCATCATCCAAACAGGTTTAGAAGTGACCTTAAGCCAAGACCGTACCGCGCCCGAATATCGAACCGTGTTAGTCAGCTTATCGGAAGAAGTGCAGCGGTTATCCCAGTTGGCAACAACGTTGCTGATGTTAGCGCGGGCAGAGATGCCCACTATGGCGTCGCCTTGGGCAGCGTTGAATTTAAGTGACTTGCTGACGGTGGTGGTAGACCAGTTCATGCTCTTGGCAGCCGAAAAACAGTTGACGATAACCACCGATATTCCCGCATCGCTCATCATGGACGGGGATGAAACCGGATTAATTCAGGTAATGGTCAATTTGCTAGACAATGCGGTGAAATATACGCCCGCGGGCGGGCAGATTGCAGTGATGGCACAGCAAACGTCGAGCCATATCGAATTCAGCGTCAAAGATGATGGGCTTGGCATTCCTATCGAAGAACAGGTACCTATTTTTGAGCGTTTTTATCGGCTTGACCCAGCACGCAATCGGCATCAGGGCGGGTTCGGTCTGGGGTTAGCCATCGCCAAAAAAATTGTCGAAAGTCATCATGGCACAATCCATGTGGTGAGTGAACCGGGGCAAGGGGCGTTGTTTGTGGTGCAGTTGCCGCAGCAATCTTCAGCACACGCTTAGACCGGTTCAGGGACGCAGTGCAAACGCAAACACCAATCGTTCACTAAGCTGTTCGATGGTTTGGTTGATCATATTCAATTCATATAGACGCAGCCGCCCTGTTCCCAAATCGGAATTGAAAATGAGGCGTGTACCATCGGTTGACCACACAATCTCAAAAATGATGCCAGAACCCGTCGTGAGGGGATATGTGGCATGTTGGGCAGACGCAATATCCAACTGCCATATGGAGAGTTGCCGAGTACCGTGGGAAATCGCAATCGCTATATGTTGACCATCGGGCGACCACACCGGGCGCGACCGCAACCACGTTCCAGCCGGGGGTGTCCAACACTGTTCAGTTTGGCTTGCCAGCGTATAAATCATCACACCCGGCACATCATCACAGTGGGTATTGTAGGCAATATACGCGCCATCCGGCGACCAATCAGCGCCTGTTTCAACATCATCTGCTGGACGCAGGCGGGCAATGCGTGTAACTTCGCCCGTGGTAATATCCACCGTGAACAACCCGTTGGAAAATCCGACGACACTAAAATACAAAATTGTATCGCTCTGTGGCGACCAGCGTGGCAGCAAGACGGGCGCTCTGGCAGTATCGAACGGACGGTAAAGAGCGCCGCCATTTGTAGGCAGCACATATAAATCATTATTGCCAGCACCCGGCGCTAAAAACGCCAAGAATTTGCCATCTGGCGACCAACGGGGCGTGCGATAAGTGGTTAAGGGGGTTTGAATTTGCTGCAATGCGCGTCCGCTGGCAGTCATCCAATATAACCCCACTTGGGCATTTTGTGATGCTGTATACACAATCTGCTTGCCATCCGCCGACCAATCAAACCCTGATTCGTAGGTAGCACGATTATCCGTCAGGTTAAAGAGCAGGCGCGTTTGCATATCGAGCAAAAACAAATCGCTGCCTGCCGCGCTGCTGTAGGCTTCAAAAAGCAGCACTTCCCGATGAAAAGACTGCCCCATGCTGCTTGCGCCCATAATCAACAGCGCCGCACATAAAAATAACCCACCGGAAATATAATAAATTAAGCGACTCATAGGCGATTGTGACCCAACAACCGTTTATCCACGCGCAGCAGATAGCCGCAAATAATCATAATTGCCAAAATTGTGATACCGCCGCCCAAATATACTAACGGCGGACGATAGGCGAATACCACGCGATAAACTTCATCGTGGTTTCCCGGTGGCAGCACGACGCTGATAAACCCGCCCATTATTTCTAAGGTTGCTGGCACATCATTAACCGTAACTTGCCAACCGGGATACGCGGTTTCCTTGACTATTAGCACTTGTTCGCGCAGGTGGGCAGACACCAACACGCCAATCGTATCATATTTGTTTTCTACGGCATGAACAGGCATCACAAAGGGGCGTAACGCTTCCCATGCGTTATGTTGCGAAAAGACTGGCTTAGGCAGCGCAAAGGCGTAGGGCATTCCAATCGTCGTATGCCGATAAAAACACTGCCATCTGCCAACCTGAGACTCTAAAGACGGGTCATACCCCCTCTCCTCTAAAAATTGGCGTTGGGCATCATCCACCGGAAGCGCATATTCCGGCATATTACGCCATAAATCCATTGCCGGGTCGCCAATCGTATACGAGTCAGGCAGCAGCAAAAAATCGGCAGCAATATTCGCTAAACGAATCCGCTGCCGGATAAAAGTTTCTATTTGCGAATAACCGTTCACCCACACATTCAGGTTAGCATTCGGGTTTTGTTCGCGCAGTTGTTGTAAACATGGCGGGATTTTGGTTTCTTCATCCAGTAGCAGTCCCTTGTTATATGGAATGACTTGGTCTCGGTATGCCGATTCCCACGCATTTTGATTCAACGAAATGCCGGCAGCTAAACACAACAGTATCAACACACTCAATAGGCAATAGCGCAAACGTAACCGTACAATCGCGGCAAATGCCCGCCAAATGGCATCCACGCGCAGCGCCACCAACAACGCAATCCAGAAGGACGCGACTGCCAATGCCCGCCCCACAAAACGCCAACCCCGCAACAAGCCGCTGTTGGCATACAGCCATTCAAACAATGGCGTGCCACCTATGCCCCACATCGTCATCAGAATCGCTAAGAGACTGCCCGCTAACCACAAACGCCGATAATCGAAACGTGCTGCGGGGCGATGCCAACGCGGGTACAGCGGCGGAATCAACACAAAAATAAGAACCACAAACCATACGGGGACAACCGCGCTGTAATAAAAATGCGGGTAGCTTGGCTCCATCGCGTCCGCTGCTGGTTGATACACCACGAAACCACCCAATGCACTTTGCATATCGGGCGTCACATATAACGCTGGCACACGCTCCAGAAAAACAACTTCCCAACCCGCTTCAACTTCATCGTTGTGATTACCAATGTGGTCATAATGCGCCAGAATCGGCAGCGTATAAACGGCGCTCACCGTTAAAGTGACGATGCCCGCCGCGATGAGCCGCCACCACGCTTGCCAAATAGCCCGCCAATCACGCCAAAAAGGCAGCGAATAAACGATAGCGGTGATAACAACGCTGACCATCATCGGCAGGATATACCACACATTGCCCGCCATGAACATCAGCGCCATCATCACGCCGGTGAGGATAATCGCCCAGCGTTCTCGCGTTTTGAAAATGGCAATTGTTCCAGCAATAATCCAGCCAAAATAGGCTTGCTGCGCCGCTAATTGATAATAGCCCGTCATGAACATGCTGGTCATGTTGCCTTTGCCCAGCAGCATTAGCCCTAAAAGCAAACGGGCGGGCAAGGATAATTTCAGCCCATACGCCAAAAACCACCCGCCAAGCGCCGCAAAAAAAGTGTAAAACACCACACTATATTTGATGCCCTGCGGCACATCGAGCAATAGACCCAAAATGGAACTGAGGGGATTCAGAATAAAAGAATGCGCGTTGTCTATGAGGGGTTCACCATTGCGAAAATAGGGATTCCACAACGGAATATCACCATACTCGGTTAATGCCTGATGCGCCACTTGCACATACGCCGCCAGCCATTCTGCCTCGCCGCCGGGCAGTTTCATCGTCGCATCCGAGCGCCATAAATCCTGCGTGAAAAACAACGTCACACATCCTAAGAAAGCAATTTCGAGGATGATTTGCCAGCGCGAAAGGGGTTTAATCGGTTGCGACGGCAGTTCGCGTTGCGAATGCTGCCAACGCTGCCATATCCTCTGCAAAGGACGCCACAGAAAAAAACCAGCAAAACCAACCAATAACAGCAGCAATATCGGCAACTGCCATATTGCTGGTAATTGCAGCACAATCGCTACGCTCACCAACGCGCCAATAGGCAGCAACCAAATCCATTTATTCGGCGACATCGGTCAGCCCTGCTTGCGGCGTCATCAAAGGCGGTGGCGAAAAAAGTTGTGCTGGAATACCATCTGGCGCGAAGTATAAGAGCATTTGCATATCTTGCGGCGTGCGATAGGGACTGCCACTGCCATACAATGCCGGGTCATTGGACAATGTAAAATACTCATGGAGGATATTTAAAGACTCCACATCCGTATGCTCCAAAAAGAAAGCATAATGACGTTGCAGCGGTAACTGCGCTAACAACGTTTCTAATTGATCGGGCGAGACATACAGAATCTGCAAATCTTTACGCCCCCAAAATGCCGGGATAGTGTCCATATTGATGCCATAAACCGGACGATGGCTCACAAGAATCGCGGTGGTATTCGCTGGCAAAAACGCCGCCCGCAGCAGTGCATCATCGGTATCCGGCAGGCGTTTACCGCCATTATCGCGTACAAACAGTTTATTATAATAATTGGGAACATGTACCAGCGCATAATAGCCCGCTTGAATGCTGGTGATATACACCACACACAGGATGATAAAAAAGTAGGTTAGCGTTGTGGCGTGGCGCGTGATTTTGGCGAAAACCCACTGGATGAGGTCTAAAAGCGTGACGATGCCGACGCCCATGATTAATGCCACTGCCGGAAAAACCACCAAATAACGCGGAACATCTAGCGGTGTACCAAGGAACGAAATACCCACTGAAGCGCCCAAGACCCACCATATCAATAACGACCCGCCGGGACTCCGCAAGCGCAGCAAGCATAACAACGCCCCCACGATGAAAAACGGCAGCACGGGTGGCAAAATCGCGGGATAATCGCCGCCATAGAACCAACCCGTTTCCGGTTCAGAGATGAGGAAGCGCAGCGGCATCGGGAATTTTTGCAGCGTGTTTTGCAAGCGTTCTGCTAAGGCAATATTTGTATCGCGCAGTTGATATTCCTGCACATTATCGAACATTTCGTTCAAGCGCGGCGTCAGGCTGTCAGAACGTACTGCCACGACATAATTCACTGGCACAAGCAGCGCCAATGCCACGCCGATGAACGCTATCGCATTGCCCCGCGATGGCAGCGAAAAGGCTGTTTTTTTGCGAACCAACAGCCAGAACCAGCCCAACCACAACCCCACAAACAACGGGAAAAATAAGCGTCCACCTTCATAAAAATACTGCGTCAGCCCCAAACAATAGCCCGCCAAGACAAAATCCATGCGGTGCTGCGTGCGTAATCCCTTGACCAGAAAACCAAGTGCCAAAGTGCCGAATACAGGGTCAGCGATGTTGTTAATACCAATGCGGCTGAAATGCACCTGCGCCGGAAAAGTCGCCATCACCAAAGCTGCCGCTAACGCGATTTTGCGGTCAAATAGGTGTTTGCCCAAAAAGTGAACCGCCGCCACTTGTGCCACGCCGAATATCACGCTGACGATTCGCACGCTGGTTAAGCTGGGTCCCAAAAGCCATGCTGTCCACGATTGCACATAAGGAAACAGCCATGTAAACGAAGTCACATGACTAAACGGCGCTAAGATAGGCTGTGGACTACCCCACAAGCGCACCACCGCATCCATATACAAAATTTCATCCAGAAAGCGCGTAATCGCCAGTTCTAAATCCCACAAGCGCACGATAAGCGCCAACAACAAAATCCAAAATAAAGGGGATTTGAGCAAAGCTCTTAGCTTGTGGCTCTTAGCTTTTAGAGGATGAAACCATGTGTTAAAAGTTAAAAAATGAAAGGGAAAGGCATTCTTTTTTTGCGTATTGGATTCTTGGCTTGCAATAGCGGGCTGATTGGGTATTTCGAAATTTTTTGGGTCAGCGGACGCGATATATCGCGCCCCTACAACGGGGATGTTTTGGATACCCTCATCTTCTGGCTGACCGCTAATCGCTGACTGCTGATATGGATTGTTTTCTAGGGACTGTGAACTCGGAACTAGTGACTTTTGACTGAATCCCCATGCCACCAAGCCACTGCCTACGAACAGCAGCACCATTTGCAGATGATGCGAAATTGAGAGCATCCACGCGAATAACGGTGGCGTCTGCGGCGTGGGCAAAACAGCCATTTGCACCAAGAAAGCCAATATCAAGATACCAATGAGAATGCGATGTTTGGGCATACACTTAGCTTTCTGGCACTGGCACACGAGTTCTCGATTGATGCCATTTTTTCAGGCGTTCATCCACCTGCAGCAAATACGCGCAGCACAAAAAGATGGCGATGAAGGTGATGACCGCACCACCATAAAGACGCGGCGGACGATAGGCAAACACAACCTGATACATCTCATGGCGCACCCCCGGCGGCAGCACCACGCTAATCAGCCCGCCCGTGATGTCGAGTTTTGCCGGAACCCCGTTGACCGTGACTGTCCAACCGGGATAGGCAGTTTCTTTCACAATCAACGTTTGTTCAATCGGTTGTTTGGCAATCAACACAGCAATCGTATCCAGCCGATTTTCATAGGCAAGCACGGGCATGGTATAACGGCTCAGTTGTTCCCAGTTCCAATATTGCAGAAAAATACCTTCGGGCAGCGCAAAGGCATAAGGAACGCTTTTCATAGGATGGCGCAAAAAACAAGTGTTGTTATAAGCCCGAATATCCTGTTCTGGTTTATAGCCTCTATCAAACAAGTACTGGCGCTGACTATAAACCAACGGCAGCCCATATTCCGGCATTCGCTCCCATAAATTCATTTCCGGTATCCCAACGGTGGACGGGTCGGGGACTGCCAAAAAATCTGCCCCAATGTGCGATAAGCGCACCCGATACCGAATGAAAGGCTCAAGTTCCACATAACTCATCATCCAAATGCTTAATTCAGCATCGGGATAGGCTTGGCGCAACTGGCGGAGACAACGGGCAACATAACTTTCATTTTCATCAACCGCGATGCCGCGTGAAATCACCTGTGCCTGATGTGACCACGATAGACTATTCAACTGCCAACCTGCCGCCAAAGTTGTGATAAACACCATCAGCAGGGCTATCCGCCGTAAAACGCGGGGCGCAAACTGCATCCCATTTATGGCTCGCCATAACGCATCAAGCCGCAGTGCCACCAACAGCGCCACCCAGAACGACCCGACTGCCAGCGCCCGCCCCACGAAGCGCCAACGCCGCAGCGGTGCAATGTTGGCATAGAGCCACTCAAATAAGGGCGTGCCGCCCATGCCCCATAAGGTCATGAAAATGCCTAAGACCAGCCCTGCCAACCACAACCGCCGATAATCCAATTTTGAAATGGGATGATGAAACAACGGATAAATCGGTGGAATCAACACAAAAATCAGCAGAACCAAGCTGCTAGGGATAACTGCACTATAATAAAAATGTGGCAGCGCATGAGAGAAATTGTTCTGGCGCGGCAAAAAAGTAGTTAAGCCATACCAAGCATCATAGGCATTCGGGTTAAAATACAACGTTGGCACGCGCCAATATTCGACCACTTCCCAACCCGCTTGAATTTCATCAGTATGATGGGCAATGTGGTCATATTGCGTGACGACTGGCAATGTATAGACGGCACTCACGGTTAAGGTGACGATAGCGGCAGCGATAAGGCGTAACCATGCCTGCCCAATTGCCTGTTTATCGCGCAGGGGCAGCGAATAACACACCGCCACCACCAAAACACTCATCATCATCGGCAGGATATACCATACATTGCCCGCCATGAACATCAGCGCCATCATCACGCCCGTGAGGATAATTGCCCACCTTTCGCGTGTTTTGATAACCACAATCGTTCCGGCGATAATCCAGCCAAAATAGGCTTGCTGCGCCGCCAATTGATAATACCCCGCCAGAAACATGCTGGTCATATTGCCTTTGCCAAGCAGCATCAGCCCTAAGAGCAAACGGGCGGGCAAGGATAATTTCAGCACATATGCCAGAAACCAGCCGCCCAATGCAGCAAAAAAAGCATAGAAGACCACGTTGTATTTGATGCCCTGCGGCACATCAAACAATAAACCAAAAATTGAACTCAGGGGATTCAGAATAAAAGAATGAGCATTGTCTATCAGCGGTTCACCATTGCGATAATAGGGATTCCATAATGGAATATCGCCATACTCGGTTAATGCTTGATGCGCGACTTGCACATAACTTGTAACCCACTCCATCTCACTGCCCGGCAGTTTAGTCGTATTATCAGAGCGCCATAATCCCTGCGTAAAAAATAAGGTTGCCACTGCTAAAAACGCTATTTCAGCGCCGATTTGCCAGCGGGAAAGCGGCTGAAAAACCGGCGCGGCATGGTCACGGCGATAATTCAGCCATGCTTGCCGGGCTTCCTGCACGAGTGCCCATAATTTTTGCCGTGCCAGCCCCAAATACAACGCTAGAATCAGCGCCAGCATCACCGGGAACTGCCATACTTGCGGCAATTGCATCAGCATCAATGCACTCACCAGCGTGAGAATCGGCAGCAAGACCCATAATCCTCTATGCATATTGCGGCGTCCTCATTCGTAGCCTAGCCTTTTAAGCAAGATGTTGTAGTCCGTTCCTATTCTATAAGCAGAAGTGCTGTAATGTGCGTTTAACTTTGAAATGTTGAGAAAACGAATCAAAAAACCCCGTCTGATACCACACGGGGTTAAAATTTTTTGTTATGTTGTTTTTATTGCAAATCACTTGTGTTGGCAAGGGCGAGACATGTCTCGCCCCTACGAAAAGGATTTTTGAAATGCGGTTTTGCTAATGGCTAACAGCTAATCGCTCAATTAGTAGCTCATCACCACAATTTCGCCGCCGCCGTAGCGCAGCATGACATGATAATCATCCAGCAAATGCACTTCGACCAAGGTGGAGGTGCTGATGGTGCGAATCACTTCGGCACCATAGGGCAGGATGGCATAATCGCGTTCGTCAAATTGTCCGGCAATGGCGTGACTCGGCACAACAAAGCTGGTTTCAGATGACCACAGCACGCTATCGCGCAGTGGCAACATGGTCACGGTTCTGCCTGTCAACAGATTGCTGATGTACAGCATCCCGTTATATTCATACACAGCGACATCCCATTCTTGGCTGGATGGCGTAGTGATGCACGCGGGCCACAGAGCAACGGCGCTGTTGCTATCGCTCAGAGTGATTTTATCATTATTCATCGCAACGTTGAAATTGCCCTGAGCCGTAAATTCAAAGGCAATATGACTGCCTGCCGGGAAGGCGTTTGTCGTCTCATCTGCCATCGCCATTTCTACCGGGAAGGCACCGCCCGACATGTGTTCGCTCTGCCAGAACAACATGCAATCCGCGTTGAGTGTCATGAGCGATTTTTGCCCTGACCCATCGGTGTTAGCAACATAAACGGTCTGGTCTGAGACGTACACCACCATGTCCTGCACCTGCGACTGCTGGAGGTTTTGCAGCACAATGGCACCCAGCAGCACCAGGAGCATCAGCAGGACAATAGCGACGCTGCGAGTTTCCGCACGGGTAGGTTCGGTCTGCCGATCTTGCTCGTTCATAAGCTCTGTTCTCCTGATAAAAACTATTGGTGTTTAGATTGTACCGCAAAAAGCGTTATTTGGAGCAATAGTTGTTCAGATTTCTTCCTAATTTGTGAGCATTTGGCTTGTGCATTTCGCCCAAGCGCCCTTCATGGCTTATTCATCTTTGTCAAAATGCTTGTATGAAATCTAACAAAATCAGCACCTTTGCTGAAAAATCAGCCCTGTTATTCGCACATCGGCAAACGCAAATCACACCTTTCTGCGGATTAATGCCTGCCTGCGTTATACTTGTGTGCAAAATAGACGAATTTTTTCCAGTGAGGAAAATCACCATGAAAGCACTCGTATGTCATGCGTTTGGGCTGCCGGATACGCTGGTCTTGCAAGAAGTGGCTAGCCCCCAAGTCCGCATGGGCGAAGTCAAAATCGGTGTTAAAGCGTGCGGCGTCAATTATCCTGATGTGCTGTTGGTGCAAGGCTTATATCAACTGAAGCCACCCTTCCCGTTTAGCCCCGGCTTGGAAGTGGCGGGTGAAGTGCTGGCAGTGGGTGAAGGGGTGACGCATTTAAAACCGGGCGATAGAGCGATTGGCATTGTCAATTATGGCGGCTTTGCCGAAGAAGTCTGCGTTCCAGGGGCAATGACTTTGCCCATGCCCACCAATATGTCGTTTGAACAGGGCGCGGCATTCCCGATTGTATACGGCACATCGCAAGTCGCATTATCACATCGGGCGCACTTGCAGCCCGGCGAGACGCTCTTGGTTTTGGGTGCGGCGGGCGGCGTCGGATTAACTGCCGTTGAAATTGGTAAAAAAATGGGCGCAACCGTGATTGCGGCTGCCAGCACGCCGGAAAAATTGGCACTCGCGCAGCAATACGGCGCTGACCACCTGATTAACTACACTACCGAAGATTTGCGCCAGCGCGTGCAAACTATCACCGATGGCAAAATGGCAGATGTCATTTATGACCCGGTGGGTGGCGATAGTTTTGATGCGGCGATTCGCTGCATCGCATGGGAGGGGCGCTACTTAGTGGTTGGCTTCGCCAGCGGGCGTATCCCAGAACTACCTGCAAATCGAGTGCTGCTGAAAAATAGTGCGTTAGTCGGCGTGTTCTGGGGCGCATATGCGCTGAATAAGCCGCAAGTGATGGCAGACTCTTTCCAAACGTTATTTGGTTGGGCTGCCGCTGGTGACTTGAAACCCTATATTAGCGCCCGCTATCCGCTGACAGAAGGTGCTGCTGCGTTAAATGCATTGATGCAGCGCCAAGTGTTGGGGAAAGTGGTGGTTATCCCTTAAGAAAGACTAGAGAATAGCTGAAAAAGAGATATAAATCCCGTAATAAATGGTATGATTCGCTTGCTATCGCTTTGAAAAAGGCATACGATGTAAAGTGTAGCATCTGAATAAATCAGATAGCACAAACAACAACAGGAGGCTTTGCAGTATGTCTAAAAAAATTGTTTTAGTGGTACTGTTGCTCATGTTAAGTGCAATCCTTGTTCCTGCTAACGCCCAACTGGGTATCAACTTTGACCAAACCACCATCGGCAATTTAACTGCCGGGCGGGCGGTAACGTATGTGTTCGGAGCGCGTGCCGGGCAAAACTGGGTCGTGGAAGTGACAACGACCAATTTTGACCCCATCGTGAGCGTTTTTGATGCCGATGAATTTTATTCGGATGATGATGACGGGGTGCAAGCCGCGGCAGAATTTCGTAATTCACTCGTTTCCTTCACCACCCTCTCGAATGGCACTTATACCATTCGCGTAGAAGATTTCTCCGGTTTAGACGGTGGGCGCTATCAAATTCGCCTAACGCCGACGACATCAGCACTGGCGGCAGCCACGACCGAAAATGACTTCGGCTTTTCTATCAACAACCAATGTGGTACCTTAACCGACCCCAAATTTACGGCGGGGTCACGGATTGCCCTCCGCAATAATTTTTATCCGAGTCGGTTACGCGCTGAAGCGGGTTTGGGCAGCAACCAATTGAATTACATTCCTAGCCCGGCGTTTACTGATGGTGTGGATGCTTTCAACAGTGTTCTCGTGCTGTCGAGTAGCGCAGTATGCCGCGATGGTTACATCTGGTACAACGTCAGCTATCGTGGGCGGGCAGGTTGGGTTGCCGTCGGGCGCAGTGGTTCAGTCTGGTGGCGCGTCGTGCCGCAATAAGCACTTTTAGCTGTTAGCGATTTAGTTAGGGCGCGAAATATCGCGCCCTAACTAAAAAACGATTCTTTTTGAGGCAATATGTCTATTCATTTTGCGGGCAGCACCTCAAAAATGACTGTCCATTGGCTAACGGGATGTTTTTGATAATAGTAATGAGGATTTGTTTTGGGATTTACCTTAGTTCGGTTACATAGCAGGTGAGCAAAATCGGTGGAAACCACCAGAAACAGGCGTCCAATGGGGAAGCGGTCAATTTGAAAACGCGCCTCCCCTTTGCCCGATGATAAAACGCCCAAACTCTTTAGCTCTTTATCTTGTTTTCGATTACTATCTTTTTTACCCACCACATCAGATACTTCAAACCGGGCTGTTTCACCCGCTGCATTTTGAAGTACGAGGTCATTTGATTTGCTGCTGGTTGTCGGCTGACAGTTTGTTACGTGATAACCCGGTAACTCGCGTGCTGCCCATTCCAAAGCGTCAATCAGGCGTTCCATATGGGCGCATTGGTTATAAACTTCCGTCAGGTTATGCTTCTCAATAGAAGCGGGTATTAATTTTGGGCGATTGCTTTGTGGAAAAATCACCGGTACTCGTTTTATCTGAGTTCCCCAAAGTGGAGAGGCTGGCAAATCTGCGGCAGATGACACAGCCAATGCGCCCTGTTGGACGAGATAAGCGTGCGCTGCCCGCACCTTTGCAAGTGCCTCCAGAATCGAGTGTGGTGTGGACAGCGACTCAACGAGATTGGACATAAGAAATCCTATCGCTCTTTATGGTTCGATTTACCGCAATTTATCCATCGTATTTTGCAAACCAACAGGCAGTGGCGATTCAAAGGATAAGTGTTCACCGCTGATAGGATGTTCAAAGGCGAGTTTGGCAGCATGCAAAAAATGCCGCTTGAGATTCACGCCCGATTTGCGAATGCCATAAACTTTATCGCCAACAATTGGGCAGCCAATGAATGCCATATGCACGCGAATCTGATGGGTACGTCCGGTGCGGGGTTGGCAGCGCACCAACGCATATTCGCCACGAAAATCGGTATCCACAACTTCAAATTCAGTAATGGCACTGCGCCCCCGCGGCAGCACCCGCATTTGTTTACGATGTTGCGAGTCGCGCCCGATGGGGGCATCCACGAGACCCGTTAATGTTTTGGGCGTGCGTTCTAACAATGCCAAATAGTGTTTTTCAACGGTACGTTCTTTGAACTGCTCCATCAAATCGGTCAATGCCTCCAAATGGCGGGCGACGACCATCAAACCGCTGGTGTCTTTATCTAGGCGATGCACAATGCCGATGCGCCCTTCGTCTTCATCTTGGTCTACGCCTTGCATCTGCATCATTTCTGGATACCGGGCTAGGAGCGCATTGACTAATGTGCCGGTCTCGTTACCCGCACCGGGATGCACCACCAAGCCCGCCGGTTTATCTAGCACCACAATATCGGCATCTTCGTACACCACATTTAACGGGATATTTTCCGGCTCTATGCTCACTTCCGGCGGTGCAGGAATCTGGACGGTGATGATTTCGCCGATGTGCAATTTTACTCCGGCTTTGACTTGTTTATCCCCCACCATCACTTGTCCATCTTTGATAAGGGTTTGAATCTGTGACCGAGATATATTCGGGATATGTTGTTGGATAAGTTTATCCAATCGTTCTCCGGGATGGTCAACAACAAATTGAAATTCGCGCACGCTAAACCTCTCTGACCCACTATGAACTTTTTACTCTTTTGACCCACTCTATTTTGTGCTAAAATAGAGCCAGTGTTAAGGTGAATTTAAATGAGGAGTTGCATCTGGACAGCTTAGAACTTGCCCGCTACATCGTAGATGTGGTGGAAGAACGCAAAGGTGAAGATATTGTCCTGCTGGATTTGCGCCCGGATACTGTCATTGCTGATTTTTTTGTGTTGTGCAATGGTAATAGTGACCGCCAAATCCGTGCATTGGGTGATTATGTAGATGATGAAGTCAAAGAAAAATTTGGAAAAGCGCCTTTTGCCCGCGAAGGCACGCCTGACAGCGGTTGGATTGTGCTGGACTATGGCGATGTTGTGGTGCATATCTTCGCGGAAGAACAACGCGAGTATTACGATTTGCACGGCTTATGGCGTAGTGTTGGCAATGTCTTGGTGAGCATTCAATAACATCAGCCAATCATTCAGGGCAGCCAAAACACCTGCCCTTAATCTTTTCCTGCTGCAAATAATGCCGTTTACCGCGAATATGAGGGCGTCCACTCATCAACCGATTTTCGATATATTTGCTCAGGTCAACTTTTTCAGCAATGGGTGTGGTCATCGCTCGGCTATCTTTCGGCTATCGCTCGTCTCATTTTAGCATGATAAACCGCTAATCGTTATCTTCGGCGGTTGCCTCCGGCGTGATGTCTGCTGCCGGGGTGGGCGTGGCAAAAAATGCCCCACAATCGCCGCTGACTGCCACAATATCGCTGCGAACCCATGTCTCATCGTCTAATTGCCACCAGGTAAACCCGTCGTCGCCTGCTGCTTGCCCGATGACGGCGGCGGTAAACTGCGGCGGTAGTTCAGCAACAATCTCAAAATTTGTGCCGGGTCCGCTGCGCTTATTGACAATGCCCACAGTTCGCATTTCACACACGCCCGGATTAGTCGTTTCCGGCAGCGTATACACCCACATATTGCGTCCATCGCAGCGCGATGTTTGGGCTGCGCCACGCTGCACCAAGGCATACACACCGGGGCGTTTTTCAACTTCAATATTGACAAAAATCGGCTGCCCGTCCAAATACAAAGTCATGCGCTCATCTACCACAATAATCAGGAAATGATGCGGGTCACTCAGCGGCGTTTCCAGACGATAACTGCCCGTGCGGTTGGGGACATCGGGATTAAGCTGTTGGTCATCATAAAATGCCAATCCTTGGCTATTCAGCCCAAAATTCAGATACCCACGCTGACGAGCTTCCAACGTGCGGCGCACACTCAGACCACAGTATTCTTCTTCATCCAAGTTGCCAGGGGTATAGGTCAGTTCGCCTGCCAAAACCAAGTTGGTTGAAGTTGTGAGCGATGACATCAATAACAAATGGTCGCCGCCGCCGCGATAAAATAAATAACTCTCTTGGAAAAGCAAGCGCCCCCCAAACGGAATCACGCCTTGTTGTTCCAGTTCAGCAATGGCTTCGCGGGGCGCTGCCGCATATTGGGTCAGCGGTTGCAGTGGCGATTCGGTGGCGGCGGGTTCGGCTTGTGCCACCACCGCACCCGAATAATCGAGCGTTTTGAGCAAGTCGTAAATGGCATTTTCGGCAGCGGGCGTCAGTTCGCCATCAAACATGAAGCCTTCAGCGATGGCATACGCACCGCCATTTACTTGCAGCGCCACAAAAATACCGCCATCTTCCAAATTCACATAACGCCGGGCGGCGCTAAAATCCTCATCTGGCACAGGTTCAACGTCGCTCATCTCGATGCCAAAATTGCTGCGATACCGTGCCAAAAATGTTGTTGGGTCTTCGCCTGTCATGCGATATTGCTGTGCGATAAGATTTTCCGGCGGATAAATTGTCAGACTCACAGCGGGTTCGCCCAAAAAGGCATAGACCGTATTTGCTGTCGTATCTTCGCCCACAAACCACTCCGAAGAATGGGTGAGCGCCAAACTGCCATCGGTCGTCGTAAAGACCACTTCGCTCGGTGTTGGTGAAGGAGTCGGCGTTTGAGTCGGTGTCGCTGGCGCGGGTTCATCTGTGACGATAGGTTCTTCGGTGGCAGCGGGTGTTTGTGTTGCACCTGCTACCGGAAGCACTGCACTCGCTGTATCCTCAGCGCCGATGCTGGCGGCTAACTCTGCTAATGCCCTTTGGACATGAACGGCGGCAGGATCAAAGTTTGCCACCGGACGCACATCCACTAACAATTGCTCACCCGTATCCAGCACTAGCGCCAACAAAAATCCGGTTGTGCCATCCGATGTTATATAATCAAAGCGGGCTGCCGGGCGATGACTCGTCTTAAAAACTCTAAATTGCACTGGAATATATTCTGCTTCGGTCAATGCCGCTGTGACCAAGCGTGCCGGGTCATCATAGCGTGCCAAATCCGAGGCGGCGATTTGGGCAGGTGTGGTCAGCGTTGCGCTAAAATCCTCGTCTGCGAGCGTGATGCCGGATTCAGTGTCTTCCAATGTCCAATAGTCAGGATATTCAAACGTCAATTCAGCATTCGTGAAGGTGGTAAACGCCACATTTGCCGGAGTATAGGTGAAAGAAGCAGCGATTTGTGCCAATTCGTTTTGTAATGCCATCGAATCCACCACCGCCACCACATCAAACACAATCAAATCATTGGTTGTGTCAAACACCAGAAAAAAGCCACTGGGCGCACTGGTGCTGGTGTAATCCAGCCGGGCAACCGCCAAACCATCGGCATCAAATTCAGTCTGGCTCACCACCTGATAATTTCTATCCGTTGCCAATTGCTCGGCAAGCGCCACCGGGGTTGCGAGCCTATCATAGCCCAACCGTGCCAAAGCCGGCGGCGTGAGCATCCTCACCTGAAAACCATCGCCATCCATGAAGACGAAACCACCGCCCCCATCGGTCACGCGCCACGCATCAGGATACGTAAACATCACAGTGTCTTCCGCGCCAGAAAAGGACTGCTGCGCGAGAACAACCACCGAAAAACTCAACACGAAGGCGCAAACAAGCAGCGATACTAACAAACGCCAAGACATCATACGGAATACTCGCCTATGATTTAATGAAGAATAGACTGATTGTGGGAATTATTCTAACAAAAGAAACGTCACAGAGTCACCCCTAGCGGGCAGCGGCGGGCAAACGGTGGATAGCCTAATTTTACAACAAAAAACGACAGGTTCATCACCTGCCGTTTGCGGAGTTATAGTTTTGCTTTTAGTATTGCGTCACCCGATGGCACGCTGCCCAATGACCCGGAGTCACTTCAATCAATTCAGGGTCGGGCGCATGATGGCACAGTTCAAATTCAACTGGGCAGCGCGTATTAAAGTTACAGCCCAGTGGCGGATTCGCTGGCGAAGGCAAATCACCGCGAATGATGATGCGCTGGCGTTTTTCTTCAACGGTGGGGTCGGGGACTGGCACAGCCGAGAGCAAGGCTTGGGTATAGGGATGCAGCGGATTATCGTAAACCTCATCCGTCCGTCCCAATTCGACAATTTTGCCCAAATACATCACAGCCACGCGGTCACAGATATGCCGTACCATGCTCAAATCGTGGGCGATAAACAGATAGGTCAGCCCTAATTCTTGCTGCAAATCTTCCAGTAAATTGACGACCTGCGCCTGAATAGACACATCCAACGCTGAAATCGGCTCATCACAGACGATAAAGCTCGGACTCAGTGCCAATGCCCGCGCAATGCCAATACGCTGACGCTGCCCGCCCGAAAACTCGTGGGGATAGCGATTAATAAAGTAGGGGTTTAAGCCCACCCGCTGCAACAAACTTTCCACAAAGTCTTGGCGTTCCGTTTTGTTGGGATAGATGTTATGGATTTGCAGTGGTTCGCTGATGATACTGCCCACCGTCATGCGGGGATTGAGCGATGCAAAGGGGTCTTGGAAGATGATTTGCATCTGCCGCCGCATCCGGCGCATATCCGGGGGTGCCATCGTCGTCAGTTCTTTGCCCTCAAACAGGACATTGCCCGCCGTCGGTTTATGCAATTGCAAAATAGCGCGACCTGTGGTGCTTTTGCCACAGCCAGATTCGCCCACCAATCCCAACGTTTCGCCGCGAATCACATCAAAGCTGACATCATCTACCGCCCGTACCGCCCCCACTTGGCGCTGAATGATAAAGCCGGAGGTAATGGGGAAATGCTTTTTGAGGTTTCGCACGCTCAAAATCACATCCGAGCCACTTTGGGCAGTCGCGGCACTTTTGGATTTTTCCATAACTGTACTCATGCGCTATGACCCTTTCGCTTCGGCATTTGCCTGTTTCACGACGCTACGCAGGTCATACCAGTTGGCAGAGAAATGTTCAGGATGTCCTTCTGGCACTGGCAGCAGCGGCGGGATTTCTTCGCGGCAGCGGTCAGTGGCAAACGGGTTACGTACCGCAAACGGATCCCCGGTCGGGGGAATACGCATATCGGGTGGTGAGCCTTCAATCTGAACAAGGCGCTGGCGTCCACCGCTTTTATCAAGGCGGGGCAGCGAATTCAGCAGCCCCCAAGTGTAGGCATTGCGCGTATCGGTGAAGACTTCGCGGGTGGGACCACGTTCCACAATCCGTCCGGCATACATCACCTGAATCGTATCCGCCAGCCCAGCAACCACGCCCAAATCGTGCGTAATCCAAATCATCGCCATGTTAAATTCGTCTTTAAGCTGTTTAACAAGTTCGATGATTTGCGCCTGAATCGTCACATCCAGCGCCGTGGTCGGTTCGTCGGCAATCAATAATTTGGGATTGCAGGATAAGCCCATCGCAATCATCACGCGCTGGCGCATCCCCCCAGAAAACTGATGCGGGTAATCATCCAACCGTTTATGAGCATCGGGAATACCGACCAAATCTAGCAGTTCTGCCGCCCGTTTGCGCGATTGGCTGTTATTCATCCCCAAGTGCAGTCGCAACGCTTCCGTAATTTGTGTACCAATCGTCAAAACAGGATTCAAAGAAGTCATCGGGTCCTGGAAAATCATGGCAATTTCTTTACCACGCACCAGGCGCATCTGGTCATCAGTGAGCTTTAGGAGGTCGCGCCCTTCAAAAAACACTTCACCCTTTTCAATTTTTCCCGGAGGACGCGGAATCAAGCCCATCATAGATAGGGCATGAACGCTTTTGCCGCTGCCGGATTCGCCTACAACACCCAGAGTTTCCCCTTCGTGCAGTTTGTAGGTAACGCCATTCACAGCGTACACCACGCCTTCCTGGGTGTGGAACCTTACTGTAAGGTCCTTAACATCCAGCAATACATTCTTTTCCAAAGCACAGACCTCCACTCAAAACCAGTTGAATGCGAAAAACACAATTTTTTACAAGAATTTAAACTATCACAGAGTTTGCCGTATTCGTAACAAACTGTCAAGCAAAAAAAGACACATCCCCATCTTTGGGGATGTGTGCAAACATGACAAATCTTTGTGAAGATATGATGAAAATCAAGAAAAAACGACACTTGCCTCAATGTCGTGCCGATGTTCTCTGTACCAATTCACCAATTCGCTCAGACCATCAGCGAAGGAAGTGCGGGCGCGAAACCCGAATTTGCGTTCTGCCAGCGCAGCATCCACTTGGCGGCGCGGTTGCCCATTCGGTTTGCTGGTATCCCAGCGAATAGTACCGCGAAAACCTACGCGGTCAGCGACCATTTCTGCCAAATCGCGGATACTGATTTCTTCGCCGCAGCCCAAGTTTACCGGGTCGCTTTCATTATAATAAGCGGCGGCTAATCCAATGCCTTCGGCGGCATCTTTCACATACAAAAATTCACGGGTGGGCGTGCCATCCCCGAATAATACCATCTCGCTATCACCCCGTTCCAGTGCCTGCGTCATCTTACGAATCATATCGGGGATAACGTGCGCGGATTTGGGATTAAAATTATCACCGGGTCCGTAAAGATTGGTGGGCAGCACATGGATGGCGTTATATCCATACTGCTGGCGATACGCTTGCCCCTGCACAATCATCATTTTTTTCGCCAAGCCGTAAGGCGCGTTGGTTTCTTCTGGGTAGCCCAACCACAAATCCGCTTCTTTGAATGGCACAGGCGTAAATTTGGGATATTCGCAAATCGTCCCGACGCTGACAAATTTGGGAATAGCGCGTTGGCGAGCATATTCCAGCAGCAGCGTTCCCATCATGATATTATCGTAAAAGAGCGTGCCGGGATATTCGCGGTTAAAGCCGATGCCGCCGACAGTTGCCGCTAAATGAATCACCATTGTCGTATTCGGAAAATCGTCGTACAGCCGCAGCACCTGATGTTCTTGGCGCAGGTCATATTGGCTGCGGCGGGGAATAATCACCTCACCAGTCCCTTGTTGGCGCAAATAATGAACCAAATGCGACCCCAAAAAGCCCGACCCACCTGTCACAATTACCTGCTGCTGCGACCAATCAAACCCTGAAAATGTCATGTGTTATATGCCTTTCGTACAGCATCCTACCGCAATCGTGCCATTATATAGCAGATAGACACTGCCACACAGCAGAAAGTTACCAAATGACAGCATAAGCCACTTGGACTAACCAATCGGGCAACCTAGAACTAGACTCGTCACTGCCTTGCCTTAAGCCACAAAAACCATAATATATCGTATGATGAATAGAGATACTTGATTAATTTTGTAACGAGACTTAGCGCAACACCCTATTTCACAACTTCTATCCTATCTTTGCCAATACTTGGCGTGCGTTATGTTCTGGAGCAACCACACTAAGATCAAGCAATCAACGTAGGGTTAGCTGGCGTGGAATGTGCCTATCCAGAAAGCTATCTATCGTCATGAGCAATTCTGATTCTATGCCCCCAAGCCCAACACCCGACCATAGTTGGGGCAAAGCATGGTACTGGCTGACAACGCCCGCTGCCGCTGTGCCAATGCAGCAGCATGGGCGTGTGCGGTTTCTGGCAATCGTAAATTTATCTGTTATCGTTATCAGCGTTCTTGGAACAATTATCGCCATTGCTTTGGCGCGTTTCATGAGCGAATCACTCATTACCGAAGCTGGCAGTATTGTGGGCATCGTCGTTCTCGTTATAGGATATATCATCACTCGTACCCGCTATTACGAACTCAGTGCCTACATCACCACCTTTATTCCGATTATCGGGGTCGGGATTCCAGTGCTAACGGCGTATGCGCCAGAATACATTGCCATACTAATATTCACGCCGATTGTGAGCAGTGTGTTGTTGAATGCCCGGATGACATTTCTCTCTGGCATTATGGTGATTATCGTCAGCAGTGCAGCGTATCTCGTTTCCGGGACTAATCAATCGCTGTTGCAATTTATCGTGCTGATTTTGCTAGAATGCATGGTCTCGGTGGTGATGACTGCCGCCAGCATCATCCGCGAAAATCAGATTGCCGCGCTGGAAATTGCCCGTGAGCAACTACACGAACAAGTGGAAATCGCCGAAAAAGCCCGCCAACAGGCAGAACGGTCTGACCATGTGAAATCGGCATTTTTGGCAAGCATGTCGCATGAACTCCGCACGCCCTTAAATGCCATCATCAATTTTACGCGCTATGTCGTCAAAGGAACTTTGGGACCGCTGAACCCGGAACAAACCGATGCTTTAACCGATGTGGTCGAAAGTGCCAAACATTTGCTGAATCTGATTAACGATGTATTGGATATGTCCAAGATTGAAGCAGGCGCACTGCGCCTCTTTGTCGAAGACAATATCAATATCTATCCTATCTTAGATAGCATCGTCACCACTGGGCGCAGTTTAGTCGGCGATAAACCGATAGACATTCAGACGGATTACGCTGCGAATTTGCCGGTGCTGCGGGCTGACCGCCAACGGCTGACACAAATTCTGCTCAATATCATGTCCAACGCCGTCAAATTCACCAAGCAAGGCAGTATCACCGTCAAAACCTATACCAAAGCCGATATGCTGGTGATTGCCGTGAGCGATACCGGGGTAGGCATCGCAGCAGAAGACCAAACTGCCGTGTTTGAAGCCTTTAAACAAACCAATGCCGGGCTGCGCCAAGCCAATGGCACCGGATTGGGAATGCCTATCACCAAAAGTCTGGTGGAGGCACACGGCGGCATCCTATGGCTAGAGAGCGAAGTTAATCAAGGCACGACTTTTTTTATCGAGTTACCCATTAAATCAGAACGTTTAATTCCCTCGATTATTGTTTAAATAACGGTGGTTTGATTGTTATGTTTGCTAATGCGAGCTAAAGGATAAAATAGTATGATGCTGCTGAACAATAAAATGATTTTCATTGTGGAGGATAACATCCAGAATCGGGTTATTTTCCAAGTGGGGTTAGTGGTGCATGGGGCAAAAATCGAGTTTGAACGCTGGGGCAAAGATACGTTAGAACGCTTGGAAGCTGTGCGCGAAGTGGATTTAATTATTCTGGATTTGATGCTGCCGGGCGGTGCCTCTGGTTATACCATTTTTGAGGAAATCCGGGCGCTGCCCAAATATCAAAACATACCGATTATCGCGGTCTCAGCGGCAGATCCAACCATTGCCCTGCCCAAAACGCGCAGCATGGGCTTTTCTGGGTTTATTGCTAAACCGATTGATGATATGTTATTTCCGCGCCAAATCGCGGATGTGATAGCGGGCAAAGCTATTTGGTATGCCGGAGAACGCTATCATGTGTTTGAATAATGCCCATTACGTTGCATTCATTCTCTTAGGGTCTTGTCATGAACCACGCGCTGATTATTGACGATAACCAGAAAAATGCCGTTGTGCTGGCTACGATGCTCACTGATGAAAATATCACCAGTACCCAACTCCTGAATCCCTACGATTTGGAATCATTGTTAGACACGCTGCACGATGTCGCCGTCGTCTTTTTGGATTTGGAAATGCCGGGGTTGGATGGGTACGATGTGCTGAAAAAACTGAAGGCAAATGAGCGTTTCAAGTCCATTCCCATTGTCGCCTATACTGTGCATATCAGCGAGATTCATGCCGCGCTGCAATCTGGGTTTAATGGCTTTTTGGGTAAACCTTTAAATGCCGATAAATTCCCCCAACAAATTGCCCGTATCCTGCGTGGCGAACCGGTGTGGGAGACAATGTAGGCAACATATTCATGAACCTAATGCCGAAAAACGCCGCTGTCTATTTCGCCAATGTCACATATTTTTACGTAGTGACGCAAAGAAACGTCATTCTCTTTACTCGATTAACCCACAATCCATGCCAAACCGAAAGCGAAAATCGGTATCCCGAATTTCAAAATCGTAGCCATCAGCATCATAGTCAATGGTAGCAACAGCTAATTCGGGCGCACCCGCTGCTAATGCCACTGCCCATAAATCACGCAGCGGGCAGGTGGGCGGCGATACAGGCGTATCTACAGGCTGCGTCATCACCCAATAATCGGCATCCATGATGAAATTAATGAGGTGAAAACCATCATTTTTAGAATCAAGAATGATGCGCGTCGTGTTATATTGCACCCCTTCGGCATTGCCACCGGCGCCAATGGGCTTGGCATTAACTGGAAGGGTCGTCCGCGTGAATTGATAATACACCTTGGGGTCGTAGGTCGCCCATAAATCCAATGTGCCGTCCATCCGCACAAAGCGGGCTTCCATGCTGACGAATTGATTATGACGCCCTACGCGGTCATAGACTGCATCAAAATTGGCAATGGGGTCAAAATTGCGATTATCACCGGGCGCGAACCACATAAATTCAAAAAACACCCCGCCAAACAGCGCCGAGCCAAACGAACAAAAAAACATCAGCAGCACGATACTGGCAATCGCAATGAGAACACCACAGCCTTTTCGCATTGATTATCCTTAGCTGGCTGAACGATTTTCATGAGGAATAAAGCCATGTTTGCCAAGCCAGTCTTCCAGTTCGCGGGCATTGGCTTCTGTTAGCATGGGTCCACGGTCAATACCGCGCGGGCTAGTGCCGGGCGGCAGCAGCGCAAACTCCATATAAGGAACATCACTGCCGCGTTCTGCCACTACTAAGGTCGGGACAGATAAAAAGCCTGTCCACTCCAAGACGCGCTCTTTGGCAGTGGGGTCAAGGTCAATAAAAATTTCTCGGTACGGCACACGCTGTTCTTTTAAAACGCGCTTGGCAACACTCACGAATGGGCAACCCGTAGTGCGGGTATACATGACCAGTTCTTTGGACACCATAGACGATTCTCCATGAAGTGGCAGTGATGGGCGCTGAAACCAAGAGACAAAACGGGTGATATTTCGCAACAGCATAGCGAAGCCCCTAGGGGGTAGCAGTCATAATCACGGGCGCAGCACCGGGAGTCACGGTGATGGCGGCACTGGCGGGGCGCACCGACGGTTCAAGGAAACATAAGATGCCTTCAGTGATGCCCTGCGCCATCCCATCTTGGCGCGTCGTCAGGATTTCGCGGTCATCTTTCATGAAGCCTAGTTCGATGATGGCAGCGGGTGTGAGGGGGTGAATCTCCCGAAATGTGTGATAATCGGTCATATCAATCGTCAGCGTAAAGCGCCGTTCCATTGGGATAATGCGACCATAATTATCTGCCACACATTCTGCCAAAATCGAATCTAAGCCACCTTCCGGGCGGGCGGCAGCTTTTGCCACCAAATAACCGCTGGTCAATTGTCCAAAATCTTGGCAAGTGTTGGCATGAATAGAGATTAATGCCGCTGCCTGATAATTATCCAAACGCGGGTCAAATTCATCCAGTAAATCTACCGAATACCCCAAACCACGCAAGTTGCGTACCACCAATGTGGCGACAGCAAAATTAATTTCCGCTTCGGTCAAGCCATCCGGGCAAACTGCGCCGGGGTCGTTTTGGGGTCCCCGATGCCCAGAAACAATGCCGACTTTGCGTAACCAATTGGGGGTGGGCAGCAGGGTCGGTTGTTGGGTGGTGATACCTGTCGCTACTGCCACTTGCAAGCCCGATGCCACACTCGGATTAATAAAATCAGGCTGCGTGAACCACGTAAAAATCGTCGAGGCTAAACCCGCCGACAAAATGACAATTAATGCTGTCCGAATAAACCCACCCATCATCCCCACGCGGCGGCGACGGCGGCGTTCTTGGCGGCGCTTCACGCGCTGGATGCGTTGTTCCTCCATCGCTGCTTGCTGCTCTTGGTTATTAACCATCTCTGGCGTCGCCGGGGGGTCTATGACGGGCGGCGGATTGACAGGCGGCAGCGTGACCGGCGCGGCATGTAAATCAGCAAATTCCGGTATCACGGGCGGCGGTGCAGTGGGTGGCGGCGCGGGCGGAGATACTGTCTCCTGAGCGAATTCATGCGTATCTATACCGCTGCGGCGGGGACGGCGGCGGCGCGGCATATCTGGGTCAGCGATAATTACATTATCGCCAAACAACGATGCCGCATTTTCTGGGGGTTGTTGGTCTATTTCTGGCAGCAGTGGCGCAATGGGCGCTTCTTCGCGCGGGGGCGGGGCAGCCGCGCGGCGGGCAGCGGCTTGGCGCATCATTTCCACAAAAATCGTAGACGGCGCTAAATCCGATGATGGCAACTCGTCATCACTGGAAGTCGGTGTCGCAGAAATGGGATTATCAGGTGGTAGTTGATTGTTATCGTCAGGCATAAAAATCCCGGCGTTTCGGCTGGTTCGCTAGGGGCTATTGTAAGCCAGAGCAAGCAATTCAGCCAGTTAGCTTTTGGCAATCCGTTGGATTTGTTTTGGCGATGCCTTAGCGCAGCCAAACATTTCAGCCAGCCTTCATCTTTTGCGTTTTATCTGTTATAAAATTCACCAAGAATATGATTTTTTAATGAAAATGTTGCCTTGAGAAAGTGTCGCTTCATGACTACCTCATTATTCTTCCAAGAAACTGGCACTGCCAATATGCCTACAGTGGTTTTTCTGCATGGCGGTGGCGGTGCGGGTTGGATGTGGCAACCACAACTTGATGCGCTCTCCAATGAATTTCACTGCCTTGTACCCGATTTGCCGGGACATGGACGCAGCACAACAAAATCAGCTTTCACTATCCAAGAGGCGGCAGTTCAGGTTGCCGCGTTGATTCAGCAACAGGCGCATGGCGGCAAAGCGGTGGTCGTTGGGTTATCCTTGGGCGCACAAGTGGTCGTGCAATTGCTGGCAACCGCCCCCACTTGTGTTGAAAGTGCCATTATCAGCAGCGCCTTATTGCATTCTGTCGGTCCCAAATGGCTGTATAGCCTGTCTATGCTGCGCTGGACATATTGGCTTGGTGTCACGCCATTTAAAAACATGGCATGGTATACCCGCTTGAATATGCGCTCGGCTGCTGGCATTCCCGATGCTTATTTCGCCCAATTTAACGCCGATTATCAAAACATGACAGCAGATATTTTCGCACACATCACCCATGAAAATATGCATTTTCGCTTACCCACAGGCTTAGACAACGCCACCATGCCCGTTTTGGTCGTCGTGGGCAAGCGCGAATATGGGATCATGCAGCAATCCGCCCGCGAATTGGCGGCGGCACTGCCCAACGCCCGCAGCATCATGGTTGAAGTGGGTCGCACTACTGCCGAAAATCACAATTGGAATTTGAATAACCCGGATTTATTCACGCACATGGTACACGCATGGGCAACGACACAATCGCTGCCCTCTGGCGCACATTTTCTACCATTATAACCATCTCAGCCAGCATTCATCATTTTATCGGCTCATCTGTGATAGTATTCACAAGATGGGTTGTCATGTTGATGATGGGTGAGTGGGATGTTTCGGACGATTATTTTGCGATTGGGTTTGCGCTATAGCAGCCGCCGTTTGCTGCAAAGTGTGTTGTTTATCATTGGCGTGGCGTTGGGCGTAGCGGTGGTGATTGCTGTCGATTTGGCGAACAGCAGCGCCAGCCGTGCGTTTGCCCTCTCCGGCGAAAGCATCACAGGTAAAGCCACGCACCAAATTATCGGCGGCGTACAGGCTTTACCCACCGAGCTATACAACCAAATTCGGCGCGATGTGGGCATTCGGGATAGCGCCCCGGTCGTCACAGCTTATGTGCGCGGTGTAGAAACGGCTAATCGTCCGCTGCGGTTGTTAGGCGTAGACCCCTTCGCTGAACCACCCTTCCGCACCTATTTATCCGAAGTCGAAGTTATTGGCGAAACGGGTAGCGCGTTTGAAGCTATCACGCGCTTCATCGCTGAACCCGGCACGGCGCTCATCAGCCAAACGTTGGCAGACCGTTTTGAGTTGCAACCAAGTGATATGCTCACGCTGCGCGTTGGCACAGGCGAACAGGCACAAGTTCGCATCATTGGCATTTTGCAACCGGGCGATAGCGCCAGCCAACAAGCACTGGATGATTTGTTATTGACCGACATCGCCACCGCCCAAGACATCCTCAATCAACCGGGGCGCATCAGCCGCATTGATTTAATTTTGCCAGATGATTTTGATACAACACAAATCACGGCACTGCTGCCGGAAACTGCCACTCTTGTGAGTGTTGTGGCAGAAAACAGCACGCTAAAACAACTTACCGCCGCATTTGAAATTAATCTTCAGGCGTTATCGTTGTTAGCGGTCGTTGTCGGCGTCTTCTTGATTTACAACACTGTCACGTTTAGCGTGGTACAGCGCCGCCCGGCAATTGGCATTTTGCGCTCACTCGGCGCGACCAAAGGGCAAATTTTCGCATTTGTCATCGGCGAAGCGTTCATGCTTGGTTTGATTGGCACGGTATTGGGCATGGGCTTGGGCATTATTTTCGGGCGGCTCACGGTTGGATTGGTCGCGCAAACCATCAGCGATTTGTATTTTGCTATCAATGTTACCACCATCACAGTTGACCCTATCACATTGCTAAAAGGCGCGGCACTAGGCATTTTCGCCAGCGTGGGCGCAGCGATTGTGCCATCGTTGGATGCAACGCGCACTTCTCCGGCGGGGACGCTCAAACGCTCCGTTTATGAAGAACGTATCACGCGGCTACTACCCTATCTCACACTTGCCGCTGTGCTATTTTTAATCGCCGGTTATGGGCTGCTGCAAGTGCCAACCGATAATCTGTACATCAGTTTTGGCGCGTTATTCTGTGTGATTTTTGGCGGGGCATTGTTTACGCCGCTGCTGCTCAAAATTGGGATGCAAATCGCACTGCCGATTACTGCGGCGATTTTTGGCGTGACCGGACGCATGGCACCCCGCGCCGTCACGCGCTCGCTTAGCCGAACCGCCGTTGCGGTGGCGGCGCTGACGATTGCGGTCAGTGTAATCGTGGGCGTGAGCGTGATGATTGGCAGTTTTCGCAGCACTGTTGCTGATTGGCTTGGCACAACGTTAGGCGCGGATATTTTTATCTCGCCGCCGCTGACAGGCATTGTGCAGGCACAGACCGATGTTAATCCTGACATACGCGATTTGGTGCTTGCCGTTGATGGCGTAGACCGCGTATCAGCATCGCGCCGCGTACAAGTCGAAGCGCCCGATTATCCTGATTTGCTGCCCGTGACATTGCTGGCGGTAGATTTTGACATCAGCCAAGGGCGCAATTTTGTGTGGAACACTGCCCCCAATGGCGATACGGAAACACAACTGCGTTCTGGCAATTTTGTGATGGTCAGCGAACCATTTGCGTTCCGGCGTGGCATCACCCAAGAGAACAAGCAACTGCGCTTAACGACGGATAACGGCATCCAAAATTTTGAAGTTATCGCCGTGTATTATGATTACAGCACTGACCAAGGCACAGTGCATATCAGCCGCGCTATTTATGACCAATACTGGAATGACCCCTATATTTCGACGTTGGCGGCATTCGTCACGCCCGGCACCGATATTTCCACCGTGATAGACGCGCTGCAACGCGAGGCACTGGCAGGCTATGATTTGCAAATCCAGAGCAATCGGTCTTTGCGCGAAGGTGTGTTTGCCATCTTTGAACGTACTTTTACGATTACGATTGCGCTGCGTTTGTTGGCGACATTGGTGGCATTCATTGGCATTTTATCGGCATTGCTGGCATTGCAACTCGAACACACCCGCGAATATGGCGTGATGCGGGCAACGGGCATGACGCCGCGCCAATTGTGGCAATATACGCTGGTGCAAACGGGATTAATGGGCATTGTGGCGGGCATTCTGGCGCTGCCGATTGGCTTGCTGCTGGCGCTGGTGCTGATTTACGTCATCAATGTGCGCTCGTTTGGTTGGACGATGCAATTTTCTTTGCAACCAACGGAATTTTTAACGGCATTTGCCGTCGCGGTAGTGGCGGCATTGTTGGCAGGCTTATATCCGGCGTATAAACTGGGCAAAATGAACATGGCGCGGGCGTTGCGAAGTGAGTGATTTGCCCTATTTTCATCACTAAAAAACAATATCACCACAGAGACACGGAGAACACTGAGCTTTCACTGAGAAGATTTGAGCTAAAATGGTACGAAAAACACGAAGAAATATCAGTGAACTGCAAACTCGCCAAGATTTCAAAAAGATAGAGGGCAAAAATGATTGTCTATGGTTGACCAATGGACACTCACTATCTTTTTGGAAAATCTATTCCTTTGGGAACAACTCTGCCAGCACCAGCGTAAAGCCGGGCAAAATGTCTTCGGCGGTGAGGGTCATATCCACTGTAAATACTTGAATGCTCATTTTATCTGCGTCTTGTAATCGCCAAATTTCAATGAGTTTATCTTCTGGGTACACATTCCAGACTTGCAGTGTGCCGGCACGCAAATAATTCTCGGTTTTGCGATTGATGGAACGAGAAGTTTCTGAATCTGAAATGACCTCAATCGCCAAATCTGGCATCAGGTCATTACCAGTGGGGAATTGTGGCGAGCGTTTTTTGGAGATGAACGACACATCCGGGATATAGGCATTCAGCGATGAGATGTTGTAACCCCCATCCGCACCAAAAACATAGCCTAAGTCATGTGTCGTCACATGATTACCCACAAAACGCACTAACGAAGCCGCCAGAAACGAATTGATTTTTTTCGATGCTGCCATCTCAGTCAACTCCCCTTCAATGAGTTCGTATTGTTTATCCGGGTCAAGCGTGGGCAGCAGCGCCCAAAATTCTTCGGTGGTCATCACTTTGATTTGGAATACCATAAACACCCGTCCTGAACATCCATTCGATTAAACCAATTTTAGCATGAAACCCGATGTTGCATGGCGTTCACCCTTTTTGCATACGCCGAATTTCATCAATCGTATCTTGTGCCGCTTCCACTTCATGGGCGATTTCTTCCAGACATGCTAACGCCTGCGGATAATCATGCATGTGGTAATAACACATGCCCAAGTTATACAACGTTTGCGGCTGCCGCCCATATAAGCGGATGGAATGGTCAAAAAAAGGCAGCGATTCTTTGTATCGCTGAATAGCGCATAACAGAACAGCGATGAAAAAGGGCAAACTTTGCTTTTCATCCATATGATAATAATTTGCCCAAATATGTTTCATGGTGGACTCCACTTCATCGGCTTGCAGGTCAGTAATGCCACTGACCTGCCGATACAAGCGCGTAAACACCCGGAAAAATGTATGCACATCATAGCCCATCACGCGAATCACCATCAGCGTTTGGTGCAAGGTGGTGGCGTCATTCTGTTCATAATCCAGAAAAGCATTATACATATCATCCGGGTTGTGTTGGACGATAAATGCCCGGTACGCTTGGCGTGTCTCGATGGCAACAGGAACCCCCAATAACAATGCCAGAATATTCAGACTTTTATACCGAAACGGCGGCACAAACACGACGCCATTTTGCTGCTTAATATATTGTGTGAGCGCATGAAAATTGACCTGAAGCGAAAAACCGCCGCTGTGAATGGTCATGTTCGGCACACCCTGATTATCCAAATCTTCTTCGCGGTGTTCGCCCTTATCGGCGCTCAAAAATAACAAGCGCCCACCCGACAATTTTTCAAAATAGCGCAAACATTGCAGCGCCCCAATCGGGAATAACATCACCGTATCGGTCATCTGCTGGCGATAATACTCCAATAATTTTGCCAACCCGCTATCAGCATAATAATTCGTGGTGATAGCAGTACGGTCATAATCTACCCGAATGCGTTCCATCAACCCAATATCATAAAAATCAGTTTCTGGCTGTGACGATGAGATGGTGGCTTGCACTTCGTAAATATTGCCTTGTTCAAAAGAAAATAAATCTTGCGGCAGGCTATCTAGCACATAATTAACCATCACAATCATGGGATTTTTGATGCTGCCCGGCGTTAAAGCGAACCCCGCTTTGATTAATTTTAGCGGGACATCTTGGGTGACATCGTACTGGGCAAAATCCAATTCTCCATTTTCGATATAGCCTTTGAACTGCTCACGAGTTTGCCAAAAAGCAATATTTTTTTCGGCAAAGTCAGTCATCACATAACAAAAGCGGATGTGCCGCAGCACCGAGTGTTCCATTAATAATTTAAAATGTTCCAAAAAGTGATAACCGAAGCGCCCATGCCCCGCGCCAATTTCCACCAAATATACCGGCTGCGTGGCATCTATCTGGGCAGCAAAATCGCGCAGGAAACCGAACACCACTTGAGCATAGGCATGGGCAATATGCGGGCTGGAGGTAATGCTATACGGAATCAAATATTGGCTCCACGCATCCGCCCCTTGGTGGTCATAAAAATTGCGCTGGATTTGCCACAAAATAGATTGCGAAAACCGTTTATCTGCTTCCAACACGAATGAAGCAGCATTATCAGGCGCGTCCGTCATAGAGGTGTCCTAGGTGTGTGGAAAAGGCAAAGTATACGGTTGAACGTGACCAGTGAGAAGTGAAAATAGCGTGCCAGCTAGAACAACATCAGGTCAGAGGTGGATAGCCGAATGGATTAAAAATGCGATGGCACATTATCAAGCAATTTGAGCGCATTTAACGATAACGCAGGCAAATTATGGTAATCCGCCGACTCAGCAGTTAGACGTGTCCAATTGCCTGCGGCGGGCAGCACTATTTGGAACAAGCTACCCACGCCGGGTTCGCTAAAAACGCGCATGACCCCGCGATGCAGCGTGATAATTTTGAGCGCAATCGGTAAACCCATGCCGCTGCTATCTGCCTCAATACTCCGTGCGGCATCCCCGCGATAAAAATTTTCAAAAATGCGCGGTTGGTCTGCCGCGGCAATGCCAATCCCCGTATCGAACACTTCAACAATCACCCAAGAATCATGCCGAAGGGTTCGCACCATGATTTTGCCCCCGCCGGGTGTATAGGCACGCGCATTCGACAAAATATTGCTCAGGGCATGTGCCAGCCGATGCCTATCCCCAAAGACTTCGACACTTTCATGCGTGGGTAAAAATTTCCACTCGTGTTGATGCGTTTCGTTGACAAAGCGCGGCAGCAGTTGCAGCAGCAGTTTATTGATATTGACGCGAGTATTGCGGGTAGTATCGGTGCTTTCTTGCTCCAACCGGACGACGGTCAATAAATCTTCTAACAGTTGCTCTAAACGAGCGATTTGAATATTCATTGTTTCCAGTTGTTCGTGCTGCTTATCGGGCAGATGAGCAAAGCGCGGCAGCAAATACACCCCTGTTTTCAGCGCCGTTAGCGGGGTACGGAAATAATGCGAGGCATCATCTATAAAACTTTGTAGAATTTTGAGTTTTTCGCGCTGCAATGCCAGTTCAAATTTTTGTTCTTCCATTTGTTTGCGGGCGTTAATATCGCGGATGAGACTTTGTAAATACAGCGGGTGTCCGCTGGCATCGCGCACTAACATCGCATTCACTTCGCCTGCAAATACCGTGCCATCCTTGCGCCGGAATTGGCGTTCATAAATGGGGATATGCGCCCCGGCTTTCAGATATTGCAGCGTGGAGGTGCTATCCGGTTGGGGGGTATCTACCATAAAATCACGATAGGGTCTGCCAATGATTTCTTGCGTATCGCAGCGCAGCATGGCAGCCGCTTGCTGATTCACGCTGAGGATGATGCCCTCTAAACTGCTAATCAAGACGCCATCGGCAGTGCCATCAAACAGCGCCGCATACCGTAGTTCATTTTCCAAGCGGGTGGCTTCGGCTTGATTTTTGGTGGTAATATCATGCCCCACAATAATGTGCGCTGGCACCCCTTGATAAACCACTGTGCGAAAACTCATTTCCAAAATCCGCGTCTGCTTATCGCGGGTGATGACTTTCATCGCCACTGGCGTCAGCACATTTTGTCGCCATACTTTCAGGACACGCCGTTGGTCGGTGGGGGCAACTAATTCGATAGACCCCTTGCCCATGACTTCTTCGCGGGAATAACCAAACAATTTTTCAAACCCAGAATTCACATCCAGAATGCGCCCTTCGCCATCATGCACCAGCATAATTTCTGTGCTGGCTTCCATCAAACTGCGATAGCGCGATTCACTGGTGTGCAAGTATAACCAGTCTAAGCGCCGGATATATGCCACCACCGCCATCAAAAAATAGACCGCCACACTGCCCAAAAACAGCGGTAGCGAAATACTCAACGCCGGATTCAACAGGGGAAGCAGTAGAGTCGCCACAATACAAACGGCAATCATGCCGAGTGTGATATATATAGAGTAGAACAAACTGCAAAAAAAGATGATCAACTGAAAAAAATTAAGGACACTGGCGGTATAATTGGGTGGCAGCAGCAGTGCCATCAGCCAAATGATAAAAAGAGCGCCTATCACGGCGATGATAGAGGCTGCCCAATGTAACCCGGTGCGTGCCAAAAACAGGCTGAAAAATGTCACGCCAATTTCTAGCAAGATGCCAATGAAACCGACTGATTCCAACCCCAACGCGACATAAGCTACTGCAAAGATGACTAACACCGCCGCTTGTAAAAATAGCAGCACCGTTAATAACTTAACGCGCTGGCGCGTTTCTAAATTGATAATATCTACTGAAGGTTCGGTCAACTGTTGCCACCAGTGTGCCAAGTGGGCGCTGACCCCGGAAAATGACTGCATAGCCAATTAAATTTCGTCTTTTTTATGCTGTATTTTAACACATCTTACCCGACACGGCGCAGTAAATTTGCTATAATCAATGCCGTTTAGCTGTTTGTCCGGTTCGTTGGAAAGGAACCTAAGATGGTTGCCATTGCCACACCTGTTACAACCTATAGCAAAATTCAGGACTATCTCGGCAGCAAAGCCGATTCACTGCTCAATCATCAGTGCCATACCATTTCTAAAGACCGCTTGGCGCTGCCAGGACCCGATTTTGTGAGCCGTGTTTTTACCGATACCGACCGCACGCCGCAAGTGTTACGCAGTTTGCAGCAAATGTATGGGCATGGGCGTTTGGGCGGCACGGGTTATTTATCCATTTTGCCCGTAGACCAAGGCATCGAACATTCGGCGGGGGCATCCTTCGCGCCGAATCCGGATTATTTTGACCCGGCGAAAATCGTCGAACTTGCCATTGAGGGCGGTTGCAATGCCGTCGCTTCGACGTTTGGTGTGTTGGGTGCGGTGGCGCGTAAATATGCTCATCGCATTCCGTTTATGGTCAAAATCAATCATAACGAACTGCTGACATACCCCAATAAATTTGACCAAGTGATGTTCGGCACGATTAAACAAGCATGGAACATGGGCGCAGTGGCAGTGGGTGCGACGGTCTATTTTGGCTCACCGGAAAGCACGCGCCAATTGGTGGAAGTGGCACAGGCTTTCGCTTACGCGCATGAATTGGGCATGGCGACGGTGTTGTGGTGCTATATGCGGAATCCGCAATTTAAAGTGAACGGCGTGAATCACGAAGGCTCCACCGATTTGACCAGCCAAGCCAATCATCTGGGCGTGACAATTGAGGCAGACATCGTGAAGCAAAAATTACCGACCAGCAACGGCGGATTTAAGGCATTAAACACGGGCGGTTCGTCATATGGCAAATTAGATGAACGCATTTACACCGAACTCACCAGCGACCATCCGATTGATTTAACGCGCTATCAGGTGGCGAATGGTTATATGGGGCGCATCGGCTTGATTAGTTCGGGTGGTGCCAGCGGCGCGAATGATTTTGCCGAAGCCGTAGAAACTGCCGTGATTAATAAACGCGCTGGCGGTACGGGTCTCATCAGCGGGCGCAAGGCGTTCCAACGCCCGATGGCAGAAGGCGCTCAACTGCTGCAAACCATCCAAGATGTGTATCTGTGCGAAGAAGTCACCGTCGCGTAAAATTAACCTCACCCCCGCCCCTTTCCAAAAAATGGAGAGGGGTTTTCTGCGTTTTATAAGCACGCCCCTTCGCTGCACTCCCCCCCAATCGTGCGGGGGATGGGACACAAAATCATCCTATTCCGGCTATAATGGACGTATAACCCACGCCACCCGGAGAGGTTGTTATGTCGGAAAGTATCAAAGACAAAATTCAAGACGCTCTTCTTGAAATGGTTGTGCAGAAAATCGCAACGACTACGGGGAATGTAATTTCTACTGTTACAGGGAAACCTCTCGACTCGACTGATTTGTATCAACGTTTTGAAAAATATCTTGATGGGAAAGTATTTCAAAAGCTAACTGTCAAAGCATTTGAGAACTTTGAAAAGCATAACACCTCGCATTTGCTGGATTATTATTTTGACGAGCATTTCATGGGCAGCGAAATAATTCAGCAGCATCTCTTACGCTACATTATAGGGGATGATAACGCGCTGGAATTAATTACCAACGAATACCTCACAACATTTTCTCAAAATTTGCATGATGAGGTGCGAGATGAAGTGCGCCGATTATTAAAAGCATATACGGTAGATTTGCGGGCGATTCTTGTCACTGATGAAACCTATGGGCTGGTTCTATTAGCACGCGATTCCCAAACAATGCAAACTGCCTTAAATCGGATTGAGAACAAACTTGACACGATTGATAAAACCACGAAACAAACTGATGAAAAAATAGATGAAATCAAAGACGATATTGGCAAAATCCTGAGACATGTTGCAGAACCGCCCTCCCCCTTCGCCAATATCAGCGCGGATTATCGGGCAATGCTGTATACCAGCACGGGTGCAGTTCGGAATGAGAAAGCACCACTGATGAAAAAACTGGTGGGGCGTGATGCGGTGCAAGCAGAAATTTTCAGCGAATTAAGCGCACAGGGGCGCGTGCTAATACAGGGCTTCGGCGGCGATGGCAAAACCGCTTTAACGGCGGTACTGGCGGACGAGTGGCTACGTGCCGGGAAAGGCGCGGTCTTGTGGCTGCGGGCAGGCAGCGCAACAGCAGCGACATTAGCGGAAGCGTGTGCTACCACCTTTAACGCGCAGGAAATCATCGCCAAAACGCCGGATGAAAACAATAAATTGGTGATGCTGAAACAAATTCTGCAACAAACTCCCGCGACGCTGCTGGTATTGGATGATTGTTGGAATCCGCTAGCGGTGACGGCATTCATCAAAACAGGCATTCCGGGCAATATCGCTGTGTTGGCAACCTCACGCCAGCGAATTGCCTCGCTGGAAAGAAAAAAATTAGATGCACTGGATTCCGATTTCAGTTTGGGTGTGCTGCAAACACATATGACGATTGCATCAGCGGACGAACCCGCCGCCCGAACCTTATGCACCACGTTATATGGTTCACCCTTCGCGCTGGAAATTGCCGCCATCACCATGCGCGAAAATGGCTGGAACGCTGCCGAAATGCTGGCAAAAGTGGACAATGAAAAATTGAAAATGATGCTGCCGGACGAGGCAGGCGAAACCGGACGCGAAAATATTGCCGCGCTCATCGCTGCCAGCCGTGAGGCACTGCCGCAAACTACCAAAAATGTCTTTGATGCATGGGGCGCGTTCTTCGTGCCGACGATTACGCCGGAATTGATGGCAGATTATTTTGAATTAACTTCATACATGGATACACCCCCCTCAGTCCCCCCATGCATGGGGGGAAGTTCTGCGACTCCCCTCCCTGTGGTTGGGGAGGGGCAGGGGGTGGGGTCAAAAACGCCAAAAAGCGGGGAGGGGACAGACGCCGCCCTACTCGACCTGCAAAAACATGGTCTCGTCACGCGCATTCCACCAACGGAGAACGCCGTTGCCCATTATCGGCTGCATGATTTAGCGTTTGAATACACCCAAAAACTTGCCACAACCGAAATGAAACATCGCGCCGTAGATGCTTGTTTGCGCTATACCGCCCGCTATAAAGCACCCTCTTTGCCCAACTTCGCGGCGCAGCGCCCGGAACTGCCGCAGTTCATGGCGGCTTCCACCTTCGCCATGCAGCACCAACGCCATGCCGATGTCGACCAATTTGCTTGGGATTTGTATACCGGAGGAGATGTTGGTGGCATTCTGATGTATCAAGGCTTTTATTCGCTGGCGTTATCGCTGTTGCAACAAGCGGCAGCGGCAGCAAAAGCAGCAGGTAATCACAAGAATGAAGGCGCACATCTAGGCAACTTGGGGCTGGCATATGCTGATTTGAGACAATACGACGAAGCGATTGATTTTTATGAAGAGTCGCTCGAAATCCTAGTTGAGATCGGTGATAGGCTTAGAGAAGGCAATGCTTTGGGCAACTTGGGGAATGCGTATCGCAATTTGGGCGACTATGCCAAGGCAATCGACTATCATAAACAAGCACTCGAAATCAGCCGTGAGATTGGCGATAGGCGCGGCGAAGGCAGCGATTTAGACGGACTAGGGATTGCATCTGCAATTTTGGGCGACTATACCAAAGCAATTGATTATTATGAACAGGCGCTTATCATCCGCCGTGAGATTGGCGATAGACGCGGCGAAGGCGGCAATTTGGGCAACTTAGGGATTGTGTATGTCAGTTTGAGTGACTATACCAAAGCGATAGACTATCATCAACAGGCACTCACCATTAGCCGTCAAATTGGTGATAGACGCGGCGAAGCGAATCATTTAAACAATCTCGGTGTGGCATACGAAGGTCAAGAAGACTATTCTGCTGCGCTGGATTATTATGAGCAATCGAAAGCGGTGTATGCGGCGTTGGGGCTGGAATTTATGGTGGAGAAGGTGGAGGAAAATATTGCGTGGGTGCGAGGGAAGGTGGACGGCAGTTAAAAGATGAAAGATGAAAGTCATATCGCCAGAAACTAAAGTTTCCGGCTGCCAAACCGACAAGTCTGCTAAAGAGACTGCTTTTGGAATGCTAGCATCAGTCCCTTTAGTGGACTTGGCAGTGTCTTCAGCAGGACATTTCAATGTCTGGCGGCACATGGGCAGGGGCATGGGGTGTCGTCATCGGTTCGCATAAGTTTTAATCGCTTTGAGCGACTTCCAAAATTATCCTAGCCGACGATTTTTAATCGTTGGCGAAATAGGGTGAGATAATTTTCTTGGCGGATACGCAGTTCAATCATAGGTAGGTTTGAACTGCGAACCGAGTGACATTCAGGGCTTACCCATAATTCTGTTTGATGCTCGCCAGATGATACAATTCGTGTCCGGCGATGATGTATGCCAATGCCCGCACGCTGACCGGATGATTGCTGGCAGTGCCAATCCGCAACCAAGCCGCATCGTCTAGGCTTTCAAAGAAGGTCAGCGTCCCTGCCCGAATCGCGGCATATTCAGCAAAAATGTTGTCCAAACTGCGGGCATTCGCGCCCGAATACGGCACATAATCGTCTTGTTCAAAGCCCGGCAGCGGCGTCATATCGTTGCGGGCAATCCGCAGCGCCCGGTAGGCAAACACGCGCTCACTATCCATGACATGCACCAAAATTTCTTTCACCGTCCATTCGCCGGGAGCGCACGGCGTGGATAAGGTTGCCTCTGGCAGTACCAACACATGCTGTTTCAGCACTTCAGGATTATGGTTGAGATGTTCCAACACGCGCCCATCATCCGGCACTTGGGCGATATAGGCAATGGTATAGGGAGCATATTCAGTTGTGGGGGGTTTTGGAATATGTTTCATGCGGCGGTGTCTCCAAGCGTGCTTCCAAATAAAGCTAGAAGTCCATTCCAAAATTGAATTTTTTGGGCAGAGATGCGGCATCTTGCGCCAGTATTTTTGAAATAAATTCTAGGTATTCTTCATTGTAATGGCTTTTGATAGCGATGATAGCACCACCCATCGGTTGTATATGGGGTAGCATTCGTGAGTCTTGGGTGAATCATTAGATGAATTTTTGCTAAGAATGCTGGCAAATTGCTTTAGGATTTGGTGTTGACAGACTGAATACGGTATACTCTCGCCAGAAACTTGCTTAACCAAAACATAATAGTTGCTGAAAGGCGATTTATGCGACGCTTAAAACTTTTGCTTCCTTTTCTGGCGGTGGTACTGCTCACACTGAGCGCAATCGGTGTGGTGGTTGCCCAGGATGACGATGTTCTGAACATCCTCTATTGGCAAGCCCCCTCGACAATGAATAACTATCTCTCTGGTGGTACGAAAGAAACCGATGCGTCCTCACTGGTGTGGGAACCCTTGGCGCGGTACGATGAAAACGGTGTGATGGTGCCGTGGTTAGTCACTGAGATTCCCACCGTGGAAAATGGTGGCGTCTCCGAAGATTTGACCACCATCACTTGGACGCTGCTGGAAGGCTTGTTGTGGTCGGATGGCACGCCCGTCACGGCTGATGATGTCGTGTTCACTTGGCAATACTGCACCGACCCGGCTGGCGGTTGCGCCCAATTGACGAAATTCGATAGTGTTACCAGCGTGGAAGCGGTAGATGCCCAGACGGTGAAAATCACCTTCGCCAATCCCAAACCCTTCCCCTATACCGCCTTCGTCGGTCAGGAATCACCCATCCTGCAAAAAGCCCAATTCGCCGATTGCTTAGGCGCGAATGCCGCCGCTTGCACTGACCAGAACTTCAACCCCATCGGCACGGGTCCCTATATGGTGGAAGAATTCCGCGCCAATGACGTGATTACCTATGTTGCCAACCCCAACTATCGCTTCGCTGCCGATGGCAAACCCTACTTCAAACGGGTCGTCCTCAAAGGCGGCGGTGATGCTGAATCCGCAGCCCGCGCTGTGTTGGAAACAGGCGAAGCCGATTACGCTTGGAATCTGCAAGTATTGCCCACCATCCTGCAACAGATGGAAATGGCAGGCGTCGGTAAATTGGTTGTGGCATATGGCACCAGCGTAGAACGCATCCAATTGAACCAGACCAACCCCGACCCGGCATTGGGCGAAAATCGCTCGGTGTTGTTAGACGATGGCTCAAATGCTCATCCGTTCTTGCTCGTCCCTGAAATCTACAAAGCCATGTCTATGGCAATTGACCGTGGCGTGATTGCTGCCCAAGTCTACGGACCTGCGGGCGTGCCGACCTGCAACCTGCTCCCTGCTCCGCCGGTTTATGCTTCGACCAACAATGATGGTTGCTTGGTGCAAGACATCGCAGGCGCGAATGCCCTGTTAGATGGTGCAGGTATCGTGGATAGCGATGGCGATGGTGTGCGTGAATATAACGGCATCCCGCTGCGTATCCTCTACCAGACTTCTACCAACGCTGTCCGTCAGGCGAACCAAGCACTCGTCAAACAATGGTGGTCGGAAATCGGGATTGAAACCGAACTTCGCAACATTGATGCCTCGGTGTTCTTCGGTAGCGACCCCGCCAGCCCCGATACTTTCGGCAAATTCTATGCCGATGTCCAGATGTATACCAACAACTTCAGCGGCACTGACCCCGAATCCTATATGGGACAATGGGCGTGCGATGAAGATCCGGGTCCCGACAACAACTGGTTAGGCAGCAACATTTCCCGTTGGTGCAATGAAGAATATGAAGCCCTCATCGCCCAGATGGCACAAACGGGTATCCTAGAAGAACGCGGCGCGATTGCTATCCAGATGAACGACCTGATTGTTCAAAGCGGTGCTATGATCCCGTTGATTCACCGCGGTGATGTCTCTGCCATTAGCTTGACGTTGGAAGGTGTCCGCATGAACACTTGGGATGCCGAACCATGGAACATTGCTGATTGGAAACGCGCTGGCAGCTAACACGGTTGCTAGACCGCGTGGGCGAGATAGTGTTTAACCAAAAATGGTGAAAAATAGGAGATTGTAGGGACACGCCATGGCGTGTCCCTGCCCAACAACACCATCGGTTTCAGTACACCACTCGCCCATACATCATCAAACAATTTCGCTCAAGTTCAAAACGAGTGATTTTCCGTAGGGGCGAGGCATGCCTCGCCCCTACAACAAACTTTTCACCCAATCTGGACATGAGCCAACAATTTTCTGAAGTTGTGTGACGAGCAAGGGATTCCTTGCTCGCAGTTAATGTTTTTAGGGGCGTACCGTGACTCAATATATTGCGCGACGGCTTTTAACCGCCATCCCCACCTTGCTTGCCATTAGTTTTCTTATTTTTGCTATTCTGGAATTATCCCCCGCTGACCCAGTAGGCAATCTGCCGCTGACGATTCCGGCAGAAGTGCGCGAACAAATCCGCGAAACGATGGGTGTCAATGACCCCTTCGTGGTGAAATATATCAAGTGGTTGCGCCAATTTCTGATTAATGAACCCATCAACTTATTTGAAAAAGCCACAGGCATTACGCTGTCGGATTCAGAGACACGCTTACGCATTTTATCGTGGCAAACGCGCAGCCCAATTATAGATTTGATTATTGAACGCCTGCCCCAAACGTTATGGGTGGTTGGCACGGCGTATGTGTGGGCGGTATTATTGGCGATTCCCATTGGGGTCATTTCGGCGTATCGGCAATATTCAATTTTTGACCAGATTGGCACGCTTATTTCGATGATTGGTTTTTCTGTGCCAACCTTTTTCACGGGCTTATTATTCGTCATCATCTTTAGTGTGCAGCTTAAGTGGTTTCCATCTATCTATAATACGACACTGCGCGTCACCGATTTTGAAAGTTTTATCGCCCAACTGCGCCAGATGTTTATGCCTGTCGCCGTGCTGACATTGTTTTATACCGCACAAATCAGCCGCTTCACACGCTCGGCAATGTTGGATAATTTAGGACAAGATTATATCCGTACTGCGCGGTCTAAGGGTGTCAAAGAACGCTATGTGGTGCTGCGCCATGCGCTCCGCAACAGCCTCATTCCAGTCGTGACCTTAATCGCCTTGGGCATTCCGCAAGTTTTCCAAGGGGCGATTGTGACCGAGCAGATTTTCCGGGTGAATGGTTTGGGACAGTTGCTTATCATCGCAGTCCAAAGCGGCGATTTGCCCACCGTCCAAACGTTGACCTTTATTTTTGCGATTTTGATTGTGATGTTTAACATCATTGCTGATGTGCTATATGCCTTTTTAGACCCGCGCGTTCACTATTCGTAAAGCATGAGGGCTGGAATCATGACAACCCTGACGCAACCTGCCAAAATCACACTAGAAAAAAACATCGCGGATAAGCCGCGCACGCTGTGGAGCGATGTGTGGCGCTCATTCCGGCGGCATCGGTTGGCGATGGTAGCATCGGTTATTTTGGTTTTCATTATCTTGATGATTGTTGTTGGTCCCCTAATTTGGACGCTTGACCCTGAATATATTGATATTGTTAAAGCCTATTCTGGGATGACGCCTGACCATCCTTTGGGAGCCGATAATCTGGGGCGCGATACGCTGGCGCGGGTGATGTTTGGGGGGCGTGTTTCGCTGCTCATTGGCATTACTGCGATGGCAATTGCCATGACCATTGGGACACTGATTGGCTTGCTGGCGGGGTATTTCCGGGCATTGGATAATATCCTGATGCGTATCACCGATTTATTTTTGTCGCTGCCGCTGCTGCCGCTGTTATTGGTGATTACGCTCTTATTCCGTGATAGTTTGCGCTCCACCTTCGGTCCCGAAGTTGGCATTTTCATCCTCACGGTGACGGTCATCGGGGCGTTGGGTTGGATGCCCACAGCGCGGCTGATGCGCGGCGAAGTTTTGAGCGTGCGCGAGCGTGAATTTGTGGTGGCGGCTCGCAGTTTGGGTGCAGGCGATTGGGGCATTTTGCGACTGCATATTTTGCCCAACGTATTAAGCCCAGTGATTGTGTCTTCCACGTTCAGTATTGCCAGCGCCATCATCACCGAATCGGCATTATCTTTCTTGGGGTTAGGCTTCCCACCCGATTTCCCCACTTGGGGACGCTTGTTATTTGATGGTAAAGATTTCTTGTCGCTGACGCCATTAATGGTGATTTGGCCCGGTTTATTGATTTCGCTTACGGTGTTATGCGTCAACTTTATTGGCGATGGTCTGCGCGATGCTTTAGACCCACGCCTGAGCCGCAAGTAACCTAGAAACCCATCGCCTAGATAGCGAATCGCTCAAGTTCAAAGCGAGTGATTTTCCGTAGGGATACGGCATGCCGTATCCCTACGAATAGGCACTTTTCACGCAATCCGAACATGAGATAAGACATTAAATCGCGCCTACGTGCGCTCCATTGGACGAACAAACTAGGGTCGCTCCTACCCATAGTTGGGTAGGAGCGTTTTATGTTATGTTTAACGATTCACGCTGAAGGTGATTTGTAGCTGAATGCCCACAGCAAGCTGTCCGGGTTCGATAACTGCCCCATTGCCACCACCGCCAAATGACCGCTGTGCCATATCATAAGGGCTGTAAATACTACCGGGTTCATACACGCTGACGACTTCGCCCACTTCCGCGCCCATCAGTGCCGCCAATTCTGCTGCCCGTGCTTGGGCATCGGCAAATGCGGCTGCCCGCGCTTCGGTTTCCAATTCAATCCGATTGGAAATGTTAAATTCCAAACCGTATAAACCATTGGCACCGGCTTCTACCCCGGCGTTAATCACATCGGCAACATTTTCAATCGTGCGAACTGTGACGCGAACTTGGTTGCCCACGCTGTAAAATGCCGGTGTTTGACCATTTTCCATCGGCGGTACGGATACCCCAAACGGTACCATACCACTTCTATCCTGATAAATGTTCAAACCCACAGTCCGAATATCTGCCCGGTCTACGCCAGCAGCGACCATGGCATCAATCACCGCTTGGATAATTTCATTCGTCCGGGCAAAAGCCGTACTAATATCGGTATCAAAAGTTTCTACCCCAAAGATGAGGGTCGCACTATCCGGGGTGCCACTCGCCTCCCCAATTCCGGTGACAGTGATCGTATCCGCGGGAAAAGTTGTGCTGGGGGTCTGTGCCATCGCCGGGATAGCGAACACGGTCATTGCCAACAGCGCCAGCATAACCATGATGATTGAACGTTTATATTGCATTGTATTACTTCTCCTGAGTGTGTATGCTAATTGCCAGCTATTGTCTGGCTCTACAAGGAGAAACGCTCATCAGCAGAATTTTGTTCCCAAATGTCAAGGCAATTTACCACTTTTTTACCAAATTCATACTTGTTGTAATGCGATTTTAAAAAATTTGGTCGTATAATGAGAATGAAATCATTGTAGTATTTTGTAATTATAGAAAGAATCCTCTATGCCAGAAATTATGCGTCGCCTAAGTCGTTATCGCCCCGCGGAAAAAGGTCAAGGTTTAGTGGAATATGCCTTGATTTTGGTGTTGGTCGCCGTCGTGGTTATCGTCATTTTGAGTTTGCTGGGTCCACAAATCGGGGATATTTTTGGCAGAATCAATTGTGAGCTTCAGTATCGGTCAAGTTACAAACAAGAGTACAATTGGTCATTTATTTCGGATCAAAGGTCATATGACGAATTATTAGCCGCCAACGGAACACCATCCCAACCTTGGGATGCGTCTGTCAATGGGTGTTATGGTTGGAATCCGGCGGATGCCAACGATAATGTGGGACCATTAAATTAAAGACCTTTACAGTAGAGCGTAGCTGCTCAAAAGAGCGTAGCTGCTCAAAAGAATGACTCACATTCATAACAGGTGAATTTTCTGTAGGGGCGTGCTGCCCCTACAAATAGTCTCAATCAGTTGAGGATTATGCCGGGCGTTCGACTAATGTCACTGGCACGGTGATAAACTGCCCCTCCCGAAAAACCGTCAAAATAATGGTTTGACCCGGTTCGGTATTAATTGCCAGATGCCCAATCATCTCATCAAAATCGCGCATCGGTTTGTCATCAATGGCGGTAATCACATCCACGCTGCTGTTGGTAATGGTGCGAATCCCGGCTAAGGCGGCAGGTCCGTCGTTGCGGGCTTGCAAGACCGCGATACCACGCAAGTTATCTGGCAGCCCAAACTGTTCGATTAAATCGAGGTCAATCGGACGGCTGCTGACCCCAATATAGCTGTAACTCACTCTGCCACCGGAAATAAGTTGGCTAGCGACCCGTTTAATCAAATTGCCTGACACAGCAAAACCGACTCCGGCATTTTGGCGCAAACCGCCATCAATCTGTGAATTGACGCCAATCACTTCGCCATTCAGATTCAGCAATGGACCACCGCTATTGCCGGGATTGATAGCCGCATCGGTTTGAATGACGCCGCCAATCGAGTAATTATTCAGCCCGATGATGCTGCGGTCTAAGGCGCTGATGATGCCGCTGGTGAGTGTCCAATCATTGGAGAAAGGATTGCCAATCGCCAGCACGGTCTGCCCAACAGTGAGAATGCTGGAATCGCCGACAGGTACCGGGCGCAAACGGTCTTGCGGCACATTAATTTTGACGACTGCCAAATCGCTATCGGGGTCTAAACCCACGATAGAGCCACGAGTAATTGTGCCATCGTACAAGCGAATTTCGATGCGGTCAGCGCCATCTACCACATGAAAATTGGTGACAATATGCCCTTCCAAATCATAAATAAAGCCACTGCCAGAACTGGCATCAAAAAAGCCGCTGTTACTGTCTTGTTGGGCAATCGTAATCGAGACGACACCGGGGGCAACCCGATTATAAATTTCCGAAAAAACGCGCTCGGTTTCGGCAATGAGTTCGCTGCCAAACTGCATCCCGACATACTGAGCGCCATCTTCGGCAGCCGCCCGCGGCGCTGCCATCAACAATACCCCACCCATAAACCCGATTGCCACCAGTACCGCACCAACCATAATTTGAAAAGACTTGTTAAGGTGTGTCATGAGCATTTCCTCAAATTAAGACTGTCGTAGACCGCATTTTGCCCGTTACAATTTCCAAGAGTACGCCTCTCGTGTGAGGTAACTCTGAGGATTGTGTAAATTGTGTGTAAACAGGCAGTCATTCTGCTGTACATTATAGACGGAACTTGCGCCCAATATTCTAACGAAGGTGTAAAATTTATGGCTCAACATCTGTGGCACAATCTGATTCCGGGCCCCAAAATGCCGGAAATTGTCTATGCTGTCATCGAAGTACCGAAAGGCAGCCGCAATAAGTACGAATACAGCAAGACCGCCGGGGTCATCAAACTCGACCGGGTGTTATACAGCCCGCTGCATTATCCGGGCGATTATGGCTTTATACCGCAGTCGTATTTTGATGATGGCGATCCAATGGATATTCTCGTGATGATGAACGAAGCAACGTTCCCCGGCTGTGTGGTGGAAGCGCGGACGGTGGCGATGCTGAAGTTGATTGATAACAAACAGTTGGATTACAAAGTGCTGGCAGTCCCGGCAACCGACCCCAACTTTGACCATATCCAACGTTACGAAGATATTCCCAAACATTTCCTAGAAGAAGTGCGCCATTTCTTCATGGTCTATAAGCAGTTGCAGGGCATTACCGCCCAAACCGAAGGGTGGGTTGGCACGGATGAAACCCGCCAAGCCATCAACAAATCAATCGAATTTTACAAAGAGAAATTCCCGCAAGGCTCTGGGGTGTAAAGAGAGTGCTGAGTTCCAAGTGCTGAGTGCTGAGTCAAAAGGCACAAGCATAGGTCAAATTCTGATGAGGCTACACAAGATTATCAGGATTCCGTAGGGGCGAGACATGTCTCGCCCTGCCCGAAAAACAACCTGTTTATCTTTTAACGCCAGCACATGCTTATCTTTTGACCAAGGCGAGGTACAGTCCTCGCCTTTTGTGTTCTACAATAGAGGCATTCATCTGTGTTGAAAGAGGGTATCCATCATGACAGAAAAAAGTGATTAAACATTTTTAACCCAGAGCTATCTATCAAAAAAACAGCCTATCCCCACATACTGAAACAGGCGGTTTTTGTTATCGCTAAGAGCTAACCAGTGTATAACATCCATTTCTCATTTTTCCCATTTATAAATGAGGTTATAATCAATCCGTAGTTCAGTATAACAATTTATAAACCTACATTGAATTAGGGGAAAATATGAGAAAAAATTGGTTGCCTCTCATTCTTATGACGGTCTTGTTATCTTGTATATCTGTCGCTATGGCTCAAGAAGAAATCCTAGAAGGTGAAGCACTGGATGCAGCATTTGAGCGATTACAAGGGGTTTATGACGCAGCGGCGAATTACAGTAGCTACTATGTGGACGAGCTTGTTAGCGATATTACAAACACAACCCTCACCGCCGACGGTGAAGATCGGGTCTTCTCTCAGACAGTAGAACGGACAACCCAGATGACGGTTATTAGAGGCGATAACCCGAATGCGTTTGGGGAGATTCATGTGTTTATCGAAGATGTTATAGATAACTCAAGCGCGACTACCATTATCCGAGCAGAAGTTCGCTTTGTAGACGACATGCTTTACGTTAATGCAGTTTACGAAGAAACCGGCAGTGAGGAGATGCCGTCGCTGCCAGAGGGATGGGTTGTTGTTGAAGATATTGACGATTTCCCAGAATTTTACCATTTAAATCTCTATAGAGTTCTCGATATGGTTGGCAAAACGATGCCTAAAGCGACTAATCCCCTTTGGACTCTGGAACTGATTGCCCCTGTATTCGTCAATGCCACTCAGTTTAGCGAAGAAGTTGATGGCACCCCCAGCAGTTGGTTTGTTTTTAATCTAGGGTGGGCAGGTGTCCGGTATCTAATGGAAAAGGCAGGCAGGTTCAATCTCGAAGACCCTACGATGGAACTTGTCTTTAACGAAAATCAGTCTCGTGAAGACCTTGGTGCCTTTATTGTGGGGATTATAGACGAAAACGATGAATTGTTTTCCACTATGGAAGCGCTGCGGGTGGAAATCACAGACCAAGATGCTTCGGTATTTGGGCAACCGGAAGGCACGACGTATGCCTTCTCTTTCCAAATGAATATCCAAAAGAATTACTCTAATATCAATGCCGAAGTTGAACCTGCCACTGCGCCTGATATGTAGTTTTTTCTCAATACGATATTCGTTTTGATAATCCGGCTGTGCTGCTGGGGATTTCTCATCCTACAGCAGCACATAGCCAAATGTGCTATAAAATCACTTTTTTAACAGCCCAGAGCTAACAGCTACTTACTGCTTCAGGAAATTGCGTAACACCGTCTGCAAGATGCCGCCGTTTTTATAGTAATCTACATCCACTGGCGTATCCAAGCGCACGAGAACGTTAAATTGCGTCACTTTGCCATCGGCAGAAGTCGCGGTGACTTGCAAATGCTGACCGGGTTCAATATCGTCCGTCACCGGAATATCAAAGATTTCATGCCCGGTTAAACCCAAGCCCGCCCACGTTTGCCCATTCATGAAGGTCAGCGGTAGCACGCCCATCATCACCAAATTGCTGCGATGAATGCGCTCAAAACTTTCAGCAATCACGGCTTTCACACCCTGTAAAAATGTACCTTTTGCTGCCCAGTCACGGCTGCTGCCCATGCCATAATCTTTGCCTGCCAATATCACCAACGGCGTATTATCCGCGATGTATTGGCGCGACGCATCATAAAAACTGAGTTCTGCCATCGTCGGCAGATGATAGGTGACATTGCCTTCGCTGCCGGGGACGAGTTTGTTACGCAGGCGCACATTGGCAAACGTGCCACGAGTCATCACACGGTCATTGCCGCGTCGTGAGCCATAGCTGTTGAAATCTTTCTTTTCAACGCCTTTGCCCTTGAGGAATTGCCCTGCCGGACTCTTTTCGGAAATATCTCCCGCCGGGGAAATATGGTCTGTTGTCACGGA